>NZ_JBHWGA010000028.1:12582-135267 GCF_042733315.1 Streptomyces sp. NPDC059718 | reverse complement strand
TGCTAGCACGTCGGTTGACCCGTACGAGTGAGATCGAGTCTACAGCGGCCCCACCCACCCGCCCCGGACCCACACCCCCTCACCTGCACCTTCACACCGGCGTGCCACGTCGGCCGGACCGAACTGCCGCGAAATGCTTGCCGCGGGGCGCGCCAGGGGCTAGCGTCCAATGTCATCAGACAACTCGTCCGATGGCTATGGACGACGCGGTGCGGACCCGCTTCCGCCCGACCGCCCCACCGGGCTCCCCTGCGAAGGCGGTCCGCACCCCGGAATCCCGACGGTGATTCTGCGCTTCCCCGGGCGGTTTCATCCGACGTCGCCAAAACTGCCCTCCCTCCTCCGAAACCCGTACCTTCAACGCGCCGGGACGCGGCGCGTCACGCCCGGCGCCGGTGACGTCGGACGGAATCTAGGGGTGATCAACGCCCCCGAAACCCGGTTGCCCAAAACTGGCCGCTTTTGCCCCATCCGATCAAGTGATTCAACGTCATGGGCATTGCTCTCCGCACATGCCGACAGCAGATATATGCATGCTTCGTCGGCTCCCCCGGCCGGACGGTGTCCGTGCGCCGATCACTCGCAGCAGAATCCGGGAGTGGTATGTGCGACGAATTCTGCGGGCCCGCCCTCGCGGCATGGCTCGCCCGAGGAGCCGGTGACCCACGGCGCCGCCTCGACGAGTGGGCACGCGCCAGGAACCGGGTGACGCTGCTGCCGGCCGGCCACCGGTGGGACGCCGTCAGGATCCCCGAACGGCCGGGCCACGAGGTCCTGGCACGACTGCAGGACAGCACCGCGCCCGTCGGGCCCGTCATGTGGGACCGGCGCTGCGGCTTCCTGTACTTCCTGGTGCCGCCCCGCGCCGAGGACGTCTGGTCCCCGCTCGGGCTGCGCTTCCTCACCCTCGGCGGGTGGCTGGCCGCTGCCGACCCGCGCCGGCCGGCCCGGCACCCGGCCCTGTGGATCCACCCCAGGGGCGCCGTGGAACTCACCGGCCCGGCATATCTCTACATCGCCTGCCTGGGGGTGCTGACCGCCGGCGCCCGCCCCCTGCCGCGCGTTCCCGCGCCCCTGTGAGACGGCCGCCGGCCCGTCACACCCGCAGCGCCCGCCCGCCGCGCTCGGCACGTACGCCCCGCACGGCGCGCAGGGTGCGCACCACCCGGCGCACGGCGCGGTGCCGGCGGAGGGCCTCGGCGCGGACCGGGCTGCCCCCGGGCAGGTGCAGGCTGGTAAGGCGGCGGCGCTTGAAGTACCGGGGGTGGCGGGGCAGATGACGGCGGAGCCACTCCTCGGCCTCCGGGCGCAGCCCGGGGTGGAGACGGGCCTGCATGCAGTAGCCCACGGTCCGCAGCAGCGGGGCGAGGGTCCCCTCCACCACCTCCGCGGTGAGGGCCGGCGGGCGGCCGACGAGGGCGGCGTCCCGCTCCAGGTCAGGGAGGGCGGCGTCGATGAGGGTGAGCGGGATGCGGTCCTCGCTCTCGTACGGGGTGATCCGGTCCAGCAGCGGTCCGGTGCCGACGCGCGCGGCGGGGATGCCGTGCAGGGCCGCGGCGGTGAACAGGGCGGTCGACGAACAGCCGACGACCAGCGCGGGGCGGAACCGCGCGAGAAGGGCCTCGGCGGCGACGGGCCCCTCCAGGACCGCCAGTTCCACGCCGAGCCCGGCGGCGGCCTTGCCGAGCGAGGACGTCAGGTCCTCGGGCGCGCCGGGACCGGGGGCGTAGACCAGCGAGGTGTGACCGGCCGCGACCGCTCCGCGGAGCATGCGGACGTGGAGCCCGGCCTCCTCCCGCCCGTCGACGAGGCCGCTCGCGCTCAGATGCTCGCCGAGCAGGAGTGCGGTGTGCCGCTCGGGAACCGGCGGGACGAGGGCGGCCATGCCCTGGAGCGTGCTCAGCAGCACGTCCTTGGGGACGGCCACGGGCTCCACCGCGTGCTCGGCGAGCAGCAGCGGGCGCAGCCCCGGCAGCAGGTCGACGTGGAGCAGCCGCGCGATACGGCAGCCGAGGCCGGCGGACAGCCGGGCGGCGGTCGGTCCGTAGCCCGTCAGGCCGGCGGCGTACACGTGGACCGGGCTCTCGGCGAAGATCTCGGCGACCGAGCGGGCGGGCGGCGAGTGCGGCGCCTCGCAGACGATCTCCACGGGCCCTTCGCCGAGCTCCCAGGCGAGCCGCAGTGCCCGCTCCCACAGGGTGAGGTCCTCCTCGCGGGGCGACCAGTCGGCCGGGTGGTGCGGGGCGATGGCGGCGTTCCAGGAGCGCACGGCGTCGTACTCGGGCCGCAGCGCGGCGAAGCCCGGCGTGCGGTCGAGGGGCGTGGCGAGCTCGGGGACGGCCGAGACGTCGCTCACCACGAGGAGACGGCGGCGGCCCCCACGGGGTCCGAACAACCCCGCCCGGATGGCCGCCGTGACGGTCGCCGCCGCGTAAGGGGTGGCGGCGAAGAAGATCTGGGTCATCCACTCGTCCTTCGTGTCGCCGCGCGCCCGGCGCGGCATCCGGTCCGGGGCGCGGCGCTGCCGCTCGTGGCCAAGCATCACGGACCGGTTCCTCCCGGTCCAAGCCATGGCGCCGGATATCACCGGTCCGAGTGAGCGGGGCCCGGAACGGCCCCGGAGCACGTCCGCGGAAAAAAACTTCGCCGACGTGTCGATCCGCGCGCCGCCCGTTCGACGCGTAGGCAGGAGCGGGGAGGATCCCCGCCCGTGCCCGAGTGACCCGTACCTGAAGAAGGAGAACGCGATGCGTTTCATGTCCCTGATCCGGATCAACGAGGACAACGTCCCCGAGGGCGGCCCCGACGAGCGGCTGATGGAGGAGATGGGCAAGCTCATCGAGGAGATGTCCAAGGCCGGCGTGCTGCTGGACACGGCCGGTCTGCGGCCGACCTCCGAGGGGACGCGGCTGCACTGGGACCACGGGAAGCTGTCCGTCGTCGACGGGCCCTTCACCGAGTCCAAGGAGTTCATCGGCGGCTACGCGATCGTCCAGGCGAAGTCGAAGGAGGAGGCCGTGGAGTGGACCAAGCGCTTCCTGCAGATCCACGGCGACGCCTGGGAGATCACCTGCGAGCTGCGGCAGGTCGAGGAGGCCCCCGAGCTCTCCTGAGCGCCCTGGGCGCCCAGGGCGCCGCCGGTTGCCCTCGCCCGGAGCGGCTGCTCTGATGGGTGGCTGTGACGGCTTCGGCTCCAGGTACCGATGACGCCCGCCGCGCGATCGAGGCGGTGTGGCGGATCGAGTCGGCCCGGGTGATCGCCGGTGTCGCGCGGATCGTGCGCGACATCGGCGTCGCCGAGGAGCTCGCGCAGGACGCCCTGGTCGCCGCCCTCGAGCAGTGGCCGGGCGCCGGCGTCCCGGACAACCCCGGCGCCTGGCTGACGACCACGGCGAAGCACCGCGCGATCGACCTCGTCCGCCGCAAGGAGGTCTTCGCGCGCAAGCTCCGGGAACTCGGCCACACCCTGGAGGGCGGCCAGGCGTACGAGCCCGACTTCGCGGCGGCCGAGGCGGCCGCCGACGGCGACATCGAGGACGACCTGCTGCGGCTGGTCTTCACCGCCTGCCACCCGGTGCTGTCCACCGAGGCCCGCGTGGCGCTCACCCTGCGGCTGCTCGGCGGTCTGACGACCGCCGAGATCGCGCGCGCCTGCCTCGTCCCGGAGGCGACCGTCGCCCAGCGCATCGTGCGGGCGAAACGGACGCTGGCGAAGGCGGACGTGCCCTTCGAGCAGCCGCACGGACCCGACCGGGTCGAACGGCTCTCCTCCGTCCTGGAGGTCATCTACCTGGTCTTCAACGAGGGCTACTCGGCGACCGCGGGCGACGACTGGATGCGCCCGGCGCTGTGCGAGGACGCGCTGCGCCTCGCCAGGGTGCTGGCGGGGCTGATGCCCAAGGAGCCCGAGGTCCACGGCCTGGCCGCGCTGCTGGAGATCCAGGCGTCCCGTTCGGCCGCCCGCACCGGCCCGGACGGGCAGCCCGTCCTGCTGGCCGACCAGGACCGGCGGCGCTGGGACCAGCTGCTGATCCGGCGCGGCTTCGCCGCCCTGGCGCGCGCCGAGGCGGCGGGCGGTCCGCCGGGCCCGTACGCGCTGCAGGCCGCCATCGCCGCCTGCCACGCCCGCGCCCTGCACCCGCCGGACACGGACTGGCGGCGGATCGCCGAGCTCTACGCGGCCCTGGCGCGGCGCGCGCCGTCCCCGGTGGTGGAACTCAACCGGGCGGTCGCGGTCACCATGGCGTACGGACCGCGGGAGGGGCTCGCGCTCGTGGACCGGCTCACCGACGAGCCGTCGCTGCGCGGCTACCACCTGCTGCCGAGCGTCCGCGGTGACCTGCTGGAGCGGCTGGGCCGGTACGCCGAGGCCCGCGAGGAGTTCCTGCGCGCCGCCTCCCTGACGCGCAACGAGCGCGAGCGTGCCCTGCTGGTCGAGCGCGCCGCCCGGGCGAGCCTGGCGGCTAAGGGGTAGGCGGCCGGGCGCCGGGTCCCGGGCCGCGGCGGCGGCCGGCGGTGCCGTCGATGGCCTCGACGACGGGGTGGCGGTGGGCCTCGGACCCGCGCAGGGCGTGCAGCATGACGAGCATCAGCAGCGGGCACATCAGGGCCACGGCGAGGATGAAGATCGCACCGATCGGCACACCGAGCCCTACCGCGACCACCACCGCGACCACCACCGCGGCGACGAGCCCGTACAGCCCGTAGTGCCGGCCGGTCGCCCTCGTCCTGTCCATCGCGGCCTCCCGCGGTCTCGCCGACGGCCTGGATTTCATCGTACGGCCGCGGGCTCGTGCCGCATCCGGACGCCGACGGCCCCTGCGCGGGACCCGGGTGACGGGCGGGCCCGGCAGGACGGCGCGCGCCCCCGCAGTCACCCGCGGACTCCCGCGCGCCCTCACCGAGGGGGTGCCGGGCGGGTGGACATACGTCCCGCTCATGGGATCATCCTGCGGTGCGCCGCCCTCGGCGCGGCGTGAACCGCGGCCCGCGCGCGGGGCACCGCCCCATGCGGCCGTCGCGTCACCGGAGGCCGGAGCATCGCTGCGCACGGTCCCCGCCCGACGCGGTGCCCGCGCGGGACACCCATCGTCGTCGACACCCGAGAGGGGCAGGGCATGACCGGAACGGCGAGCCGCTACCTCTACCTCACCCGGCACGCCGAAGCGCTGCCGGACGGGAGCGCCCTGACGGAGAACGGCTTCCGGCAGGCCGGGCTCCTCGGCGAGCGGCTGGGGGACTCCCCGATCTCCGCCGTCCACCACGGTCCGCTGCCCGGGGCCGCGCAGTCCGCGGCGCTGATCGGCGAGCGGCTGGGGAGCGGGGTGCCCGTGGCCCCGAGCGAGCTCGCGGGGGACTACCCGCCGTACTTCCCCGCGGAGTCCGAGCTGCCGCCGGACAGCGCGTACTACCTCTCCCGCTTCCTCGACCACTTCTCCGCCGAGGAGCGCGCCTGGGGGCCGCACTGGGCCGCCGAGGCGCTGACCCGGTTCGCCGGGCCGATGGCGGCGGGCAAGGCGGCGCACGAGCTGGTCGTGACCCACAACTTCCTGATCGGCTGGCTGGTCTCGGCGGCGCTGGACGCGCCCCGCTGGCGCTGGCTCAGCCTCAACCACGCCAACGCCGCCCTGACGGTGATCCGCTACACCCCCGGCCGGCCGAACTCGGTGCTGCTCCTCAACGACATGCGGCACCTCCCGGAGGAACTGCGCTGGACCGGTTTCCCGGCCGAGCTGCACTTCTGACGGCGGTCGGCCGACCCCTTGCCGGACACCGGGCCCCGCGCCGCGGCGTACGCCCGCGCGCAGGCCCGGCACCCGGTCCGGGGACCTTGTGGCCTATGGCAACGCCAAGCGGGGCAGTGTTAGAAATATCGGCATGGTCGACGTTTTCGACCGATTCGGGGCGTCACAATGCGGTCACTGACCGAGAAGAGCCCGCGGAGCGTCGCCGGACAGGTT
Organism: Streptomyces sp. NPDC059718; assembly: GCF_042733315.1. NCBI lineage: Bacteria > Bacillati > Actinomycetota > Actinomycetes > Kitasatosporales > Streptomycetaceae > Streptomyces > Streptomyces sp. NPDC059718. Next base: position 129,307 of record NZ_JBHWGA010000028.1, on the reverse strand, counting down.
TTCATCCTGCAGGTGGCGATCGTCGTGCTGCTCGTGGCGGGCGGCGTGTTCGCGCTCGTCGTGCAGTCCCGGCACGACAGCGAGCGCGAGGCCGTGAACCGTTCGATCGCGGCGGCGAGCACCTTCGCCCGCTCCCCGGGCCTGGTGGACGTGCTGAAGGAACCGGACCCCTCCAAGACCCTCCAGCCCATCACCGAACTGACCCGCAAGGAGGCCGGGGTCGACTTCATCGTGGTGATGGACACCAAGGGGATCCGCTACACGCACCCCATCCCCGGCCGGATCGGCCAGCAGTTCGTCGGCACCATCGGGCCGTCCCTGGAGGGCAGGGTCTACACCGAGAGCGTGCAGGGCCCGCTCGGCCACGAGGTCCAGGCGGTCGTGCCCGTCTTCGACCCCGTCGCCGACCCGCACGGGCAGGTCGTGGCACTGGTGTCGGCCGGCATGAAGGTGAAGAACGTGACCGGCGTGGTCGCCAAGCAGCTGCCGATCATCCTCGGCGCCGGCGCGGCCGCGCTCGCCCTGGCCATGGGCGGCACCGCCCTGGTCGCCAGACGGCTGCGCCGGCAGACCCACCGCCTGGACGCGGCCGAGATGACCCGCATGTACGAGCACCACGACACCGTGCTGCACTCCGTGCGGGAGGGCGTGCTCATCGTCGACGACGACGGGCGGCTGCTGCTCGCCAACGACGAGGCCAAGCGCCTGCTCGACCTCGCCCCCGACGCCGAGGGCCGGCGGATCACCGACCTGCCGGGGCTCGACCCGGGCACGGTCGAGCTGCTGACCTCCCAGCGGGTGGCCACCGACGAAGTGCTGCCGGCGGGCGACCGCCTGCTGGCGGTGAACCAGCGTCCCACCGACGGCCACGGCGGTCCCAAGGGCTCGATCGTGACCCTGCGCGACTCCACCGAGCTGCAGGCGCTGTCCGGCCGCGCCGAGGACGCCAGGGAACGCCTCAAGCTGCTCTACGACGCGGGCCTGGGCGTCGGCACGACCCTCGACGTGGTGCGCACCGCCGAGGAGCTGGCGCAGGTCACCGTGCCGCGCTTCGCGGACTTCGTCACCGTCGACCTGGCCGACCCGGTGCTGCGCGGCGAGGAGCCGAGCGGCATCGCCGGCTCCGACATGCGTCGCACGGCCGTCAACGGCATCCGCTCCGACGCCCCGCTCTACCCGCTCGGCAGGCTGATCGACTTCCTGCCCTCCACCCCGCAGGCGCGCGGCTTCGGCAGCGGCCGCGCGGAGATCGTCGCCGACCTCTCCGCGGACCCCGGCTGGCTCGCCCAGGACCCCGAGCGCACGGACCGGGTCGTGGGGTACGGCATCCACTCGCTGATCGCGGCCCCGCTCAAGGCCCGCGGCGTGGTGCTGGGCATCGCCAACTTCTGGCGGTCGGAGAAGCCGGAGCCGTTCGACGAGGAGGACCTCTCGCTCGCCGAGGAACTCGTCGCCCGCGCCGCGATCAACATCGACAACGCGCGCCGCTACACCCGCGAGCACGCCCTGGCCGTCACCCTGCAGCGCAGCCTGCTGCCGCGCGCACTGCCCGAGCAGAGCGCCCTGGACGTGGCCCACCGCTACCTGCCCGCGCAGTCCGGCGTCAGCGGCGACTGGTTCGACGTGATCCCGCTCCCGGGCAACCGGGTGGCGCTGGTCGTCGGCGACGTCGTCGGCCACGGGCTGCACGCCGCCGCCACGATGGGGCGGCTGCGCACCGCGGTGCACAACTTCTCCACCCTCGACCTGCCGCCCGACGAGCTCCTCGGCCACCTGGACGACCTGGTCGGCCGCATCGACCAGGACGAGTCCGGCACCGGTGTCGGGGCCGGCGTCATGGGTGCCACCTGCCTGTACGCGATCTACGACCCCGTCTCGCGGCGCTGCTTGATGGCGCGGGCCGGGCACCACCCGCCCGCCCTGGTCCGCCCCGAGGGCGGCGTGGAGTTCCCCGACCTGCCCGCCGGACCGCCGCTGGGCCTGGGCGGCATGCCGTTCCAGACGGCGGAGCTGGAGCTGGCGGAGGGCACCCAGCTGGTGCTGTACACCGACGGGCTGATCGAGGACCGCAGGCGGGACCTCGACGTCGGCATGGAGATGCTGAGGCAGGCCCTGGCCGCCCACCCGGACCGGCCGCCCGAGGAGAGCTGCCAGGCCGTGCTGGAGGCGCTGCTGCCGGGCCGCCCCAAGGACGACGTGGCGCTGCTCATCGCCCGCACCCGGTGCACCCCCGCCGACCACGTCGCCGAATGGGACGTGCCCCTCGATCCCGCGGCCGTGTCGGGGATGCGGGCCGCCGTCGCGGAGAAGCTGGACGAGTGGGGCCTGTCGGAGCTGGCGTTCGGCATGGAGCTGGTGCTCAGCGAACTGATCACCAACGCGATCCGCTACGGCTCCGCGCCCATCAGGGTCCGGCTGCTGCTGGACCGCACGCTGACCTGCGAGGTGTCCGACGGCAGCAGCACCTCGCCTCACCTGCGCTACGCCGCCACCACCGACGAGGGCGGCCGCGGGCTGTTCCTGGTCGCGCAGGTCGCCGAACGCTGGGGCACCCGCTACACCCCCGAGGGCAAGGTGATCTGGGCGGAGCAGCCGCTGCCCGCCTGGGCGGACCGCGCCCTGGACGCGGGCGCGCGGCTGACGGGCGCGGTCGACGCCTCGACGCGGTGAACGCCCCCGGGCTCAGCCGGGCGTCTGCGCCAGCACACGGGCCCGGCACCGGGCAGGCGTACCCCAGGCGGAGCGCAGCGCGCGGGCTTTGGTGAGCCACAGGGACAGGTCGTACTCGGCGGTGTAGCCGAGGGCGCCGTGCAGTTGCAGCGCGGTCCGCGCGGCCCGGTACGCGGCCTCGCCGCAGGCCACCTTCGCGGCGGCGACGTCGGCGCCGGTCCCGGTCACGGCGGCGCCGTGCAGCAGGGGCCGGGCGAACTCCAGGGCGATCAGGGTGTCGGCCAGCCGGTGCTTGACGGCCTGGAAGGAGCCGACCGGCACCCCGAACTGGTGGCGCCGCCGCACATGGTCGACCGTACGGCCCAGCAGCGCGAGCCCGACGCCGAGCGCCTGGGCCGCCGTGACGAGCGCCGCCCGGTCGGCGGCCCGGGCGGCCGCGGCCGCGACGGCGGGCCCGGTGGCCAGCACCGCCGCGGTGCCCTCCTGCGGGACGGCCAGACGCCGGACGGGGTCGAGGGAGGCCAGGACCGGGCCGTGGTCGCGGGCCAGGAGCAGCCGGTCGCCGCTCACGACCAGGACGGCGTCGGCGGCGTCGGCGTCGAGGGCGTGGCCGCCCTCCGGCGCGGCGAGGCCCAGCACGGCCCGTCCAGCGGCGACGCGGGGCAGCCACTCCTTGGCCGGCCCCGGGTCGGGCAGCGCGTCCAGGAGCTCGGCGGCGGCCACCGTCTCGGCGACCGGGCCCGGTACGGCGTGCCGCCCCAGCTCGACGAAGGCGAGGGCGAGCTCGACGGGGTGCGGGCCGTAGCCGTCGTACGCCTCCGGCACGGCGAGCGCGAAGAGCCCGGCGTCGGCCAGCCGGGCCCACAGCCGCCGCCCCGGTGCGTGCTCCCCCGCGGCCCAGGCTCGCGCCGCCTCCGGCGTCCCGGCGGCGGCGAGCATGCGGTCCAGGGCGCGGGCGAAGTCCGCCTGCTCCACGGTCGGCAGGAACCTCATCGGCGACGCCCCCTCGGCAGCCCCGGCAACCGCTCGGCCGTGATCTCGCGCTGCATCCCGCTCGCACCCGCACACACAGCACGACACGAGCCACAAGCGCCGTACGCCCCGGCACGGCCGGCGCGAAGCGCCCGGCAACAGCGGGCCGGACCGTGCTCCCCCACGCCCCGGGCGCCCGGCGGAAACCTCATCGGCGACGCCCCCTCGGCAGCCCGAGCAGACGCTCGGCGACGATGTCGCGCTGGATCTCGTTCGTACCCGCGTAGACGGGCCCGGCGAGCGCGAACACCCAGCCCTCGGCCCAAGGGCCCCCGGCGGCCTCCCCCGGCTGCCCCAGGAGGTCCAGCGCGGTCTCGTGCAGGGCGATGTCCAGCTCGGACCAGAAGACCTTGGTGAGGCTGGACGCCCCGGCCTCCGGTGCGCCGCCTTCTGCGGCGCGGGCGGCGCCCGCGTAGGCGGCCAGCTGGTACGCGCGGGCGCCGATCAGCGCGTCCGCGACGCGGTCGGCGGCGGACGGGTCCGCGTCCTCGCCGCAGGAGTGCCACAGGGCCGCCAGGCGGCGGGCGGCCGCAGTGAAGCGGCCGGGGCTGCGCAGGGTGAGGCCGCGCTCGTCGGCCGCCGTGCTCATGGCGACCCGCCAGCCGTCGCCGGGGGCACCGACCACGTCGGCGTCGGGCACGAAGACGTCGTCCAGGAAGAGTTCGGCGAAGGCCGGCTTCCCGTCGAGGCGGGCGATCGGCCGCACGGTCACCCCGGGCGCGTCGAGCCCGAACATCAGGTAGGTCAGCCCCTGGTGCGGCCGCGGCGCCGCGGGGTGGCTGCGGAACAGCCCGAACGCGCGGTCGGCGAAGGCGGCGCGGGAGGACCAGGTCTTCTGGCCGCGCAGCAGCCAGCCGCCCTCGGTGCGGGTGGCCGTGGAGCGCAGCGACGCCAGGTCGGAACCCGCCTCCGGTTCGGACCAGGCCTGCGCCCAGATCACCTCGCCGCGCGCCATGGGCGGCAGGACGCGGTCGCGCTGCTCCTGGCTGCCGTGCTCCAGGAGGGTGGGCCCGAGCAGGCTGATCCCGTTCTGGCCGACCCGGCCGGGCGCCCCGGCGGCGTGGTACTCCTCCTCGAAGACCAGCCACTGGAGGAGCGTCGCGTCCCGCCCTCCGTAGGCGGCAGGCCAGGAGACGACCGACCAGCGGCCGGCGGCCAGCCGGCGCTCCCAGGCGCGGTGGGCGGCGAAGCCCTCGGCCGTCTCCAGGGAGGGCAGCGGGACGGCGGGGACGTGCGCGGCGAGCCAGTCCCGGGCCTGGCGCCGGAAGGACCGTTCCTCCGCGGTGAAGTCGAGATCCACCCGCTCCCCCTTCCCTAACAAGTGTTTGGTAGATTAACGTCGGTGGCGTGACTCCACCACCCCCGTACCAGCCGGGCCACGCGCTGCTGGCGGACCGCACCGCGGTCGTCACCGCAGCGGCGGGCGCCGGCATCGGCGGCGCGACGGCCCGGCGCCTCCTGGAGGAGGGCGCCCGGGTGGTGATCGGCGACGTCCACCAGCGGCGGCTGAAGGAGTGCGCGGCCGCCCTGGCGGACGAGTTCGGGCCGGACCGGGTCGCCGCGCTCCCCTGCGACGTCACGGACGAGACCCAGGTCGCGGCGCTGCTCGACCTCGCGGAGCGCCGGCACGGGCGGCTGGACGTCGTGGTCAACAACGCCGGCCTCGGCGGCACCGCCGAACTGACCGAGATGACCGACGGGCAGTGGGCGAAGGTCCTCGACGCCACCTTGACCGGCACCTTCCGCTGCACCCGCGCCGCACTGCGCCGGATGAAGGCCTCCGGGGCCGGCGGCGTCATCGTCAACAACGCCTCCGTCGCCGGCTGGCGCGCCCAGGCCGGGCAGGCTCACTATGCCGCGGCCAAGGCCGGGGTCATGGCGCTCACCCGCTGCGCGGCGGTGGAGGCGGCGACGTACGGGGTGCGGGTCAACGCCGTCTCCCCCAGCCTCGCCATGCACCCGCACCTGGTGAAGGTCACCACCCCCGGCCTGCTGGCGGAACTGACCGCGCGCGAGGCCTTCGGCCGCCCCGCGGAACCCTGGGAGGTCGCCAACGTGATCGTCTTCCTCGCCTCCGGCTACTCCTCGTACATGACCGGGGAGGTCGTCCCGGTGAGCAGCCAGCACGCGTGAAGCGAGAATGATCCCCGTGCCGAAGACCACTGCGAAGACCACGCCGAGAACCACGCCGAGGACCGCCAAGAGCCCCGCGGGGGCCGCGGCCCCCTCCGACGGGCGCCGCGCCGAACTCCTCGCCATCGCCGCCAGGGTGTTCGCCGCGCAGGGCTACAACGCCACCACCGTCCGGCGGATCGCCGACGAGGCGGGGATGCTCGCGGGCAGCCTCTACTACCACTTCGACTCCAAGGAGTCGATGCTGGACGAGATCCTCTCGGCCTTCCTGGACGAGCTGTGGGCCGGGTACGAGGACGTGCTCGCCGCCGGCCTCGGCCCACGGGAGACCGTCGAGGCCCTGGTCACCGAGTCCTTCCGGGAGATCGACCGGCACCTGGACGCCGTCGCGATCTACCAGCGGGAGGCCCGGCAGCTGGCGTCCTCCCAGCCGCGCTTCGCCTATCTCGGCGACTCGCAGCGCAGGTTCGAACGGCTCTGGCTCGGGACGCTGGAACGCGGCGCCGCCGCCGGGGTGTTCCGCGCCGACCTCGACCTGCGGCTGGCGTACCGCTTCATCCGCGACACCGTCTGGGTCGCGGCGTCCTGGTACCGGCCGGGCGGGCAGCACAGCCCCGAGGAGATCGCCCGGCAGTACCTGTCCATGGTGCTGGACGGCGTCACCGTCCGGGAATGACGCAGCCGCACCCGGTCCACCACCCGGTCCCCACGGAGGAGCAGTCATGGCCGAGGCCTACATCGTCGAAGCGGTCCGCACCCCGGTCGGCCGGCGCGGCGGCGGGCTGTCCGCGGTCCACCCCGCCGACCTCGGCGCCCACGTGCTGAAGGCGCTGGTGGAACGCTGCGGGGTCGACCCGGCCGCGGTCGAGGACGTCGTCTTCGGCTGCCTCGACCAGGTCGGCCCGCAGGCGGGCGACATCGCCCGCACCAGCTGGCTGGCGGCCGGGCTGCCCGAGGAGGTCCCCGGCGTGACCGTCGACCGCCAGTGCGGCTCCTCCCAGCAGGCCGTCCACTTCGCCGCCCAGGGCGTGCTGTCCGGCACCCAGGACCTCGTGGTGGCGGGCGGCGTCCAGAACATGTCGGCCATCCCCATCGGCTACGCCAACCACCGGGCCGTCGAACCGCTCGGCATGACCGCGGGCCCGTTCTCCGGCTCCGAGGGCTGGCGCGCCCGCTACGGGAGCACCCCGGTGAGCCAGTTCCACGGCGCGGAGCTCATCGCCGCGAAGTGGGGCATCACCCGTGAGGCCATGGAGGAGTTCGCGCTGCGCTCCCACCGGCGGGCGGTCGCCGCGATCGACGGGGGCCGCTTCGACCGCGAACTCGCCCCCTTCGCCGGTGTGACCGCCGACGAGGGCCCGCGCCGCGACACCACTGCGGAGAAGATGGCCGGCCTCAAACCCCTGGTGGAGGGCGGGCGGCTGACCGCGGCCCTGTCCTCCCAGGTCTCGGACGGGGCCGCCGCCATGCTCATCGCCTCCGAGCGCGCGGTCCGCGAGCACGGGCTCACCCCGCGGGCGCGGGTCCACCACCTCTCGGTGCGCGGCGAGGACCCCATCCGCATGCTCTCCGCGCCCATCCCGGCGACCGCGCACGCCCTGAAGAAGACCGGGATGACCATCGACGACATCGACCTGGTCGAGATCAACGAGGCCTTCGCCCCCGTCGTCCTGGCCTGGCTCAAGGAGACCGGCGCCGACCCCGGCCGGGTCAACGTCAACGGCGGCGCGATCGCGCTGGGCCACCCGCTCGGCGCCACCGGGGTGAAGCTGATGACCACCCTCCTGCACGAACTGGAGCGCACCGGCGGGCGCTTCGGACTGCAGACGATGTGCGAGGGCGGCGGCCAGGCCAACGTGACGATCATCGAACGGCTCTGACCCACCGCCCGGACGACCGGGAAGCCGAGCCCGGCGTCGGCGCGACCACACCGCGACGCGGGGGCCCGTGTCACCGCCCCCGCGTCACTCCCCCTCCGCCCGCGCCCCGTACACCCGCCCGGGGCGCTCCGCGACCGCGAGCAGCTTCACGGCGGCCTCCCCCGCCTCCGCGGGCGTCCACCGGGCGCCCCGGTCGGCGGTGGGCCCCGGCCGCCAGCCCTCCATGACCGTGATGCGGCCGCCCTCGGCCTCGAAGACCCGCCCCGTGACGCCGGCCGAGGCGGCCGACCCGAGCCAGACGACGAGCGGCGAGACGTTCCCCGGCGCCATGGCGTCGAAGGCACCTGCCCCGGGCACGGCCATGGCCTCGGCGAAGACCGCCTCGGTCATCCGGGTCCGGGCCGCCGGGGCGACGGCGTTGACCCGTACCCCGTACCGCGCCAGTTCGGCGGCGGCCACCAGGGTCAGGCCGACGACGCCCGCCTTGGCGGCCGCGTAGTTGCCCTGCCCGACGCTGCCCAGCAGCCCGGCGCCGGACGTGGTGGTGACGATCCGCGCGTCAGGGGTGCGGCCGGCGCGGGTCTCGGCCCGCCAGTGCGCGGCGGCGTACCGCAGCGGAAGGAAGTGGCCGGTGAGATGGACCCTCAGGACGGCGTTCCAGTCGTCCTCGTCCAGGTTGACGAGCATCCGGTCACGCAGGAAACCCGCGTTGTTGACCAGGGTGTCCAGCCGCCCGAACGCCTCCAGGGCGGTGGCGACGAGGGACGCCGCCCCCTGCGGGGTGGCGATGTCGCCGTCGTGCACGACGGCCTCGCCGCCCCGGACGCGGATCTCGGCGGCCACGTCGTGGGCGGGCGCGGCCGAACTCCCGGCGCCGTCCGGCCCGCCGCCGAGGTCGTTGACCACGACCCGGGCGCCCTCGGCGGCGAACGCCAGGGCGTGCGCCCGGCCCAGCCCGCGCCCCGCACCGGTGACGGCGACCACGCGCCCGGCGCAGATCCCCGCCGTGGCGCCGCCCTCCACGGTCATCCCGCCCATCCCGCTCCCCTTCCGTCCCGGGCCGCGGCGAGGAACACCGGGGCCTCGCCGCCGCCGTGCAGGTGCAGGCTGGCGCCGCTGATGTAACGGGCCCTCTCGGAGGCGAGGAAGACGCAGGCGTCCCCCACCTCCGCCGGCTCCGCGAGCCGCCCGAGCGGCACCGTGCGCTCCACGGCGGCGACACCGTCCTCGTCCCCGTAGTGCAGGTGCGACGACTCGGTGCGGACCATGCCGAGCACCAGGGTGTTCACGCGGATCAGCGGGGCCCATTCGACGGCCATGGAGCGCGCCAGGCTCTCCAGGCCCGCCTTGGCCGCGCCATAGGCCGCCGTTCCCGGTGAGGGACGGCCGCCACTGACGCTGCCGATCATCACGACCGCGCCACCCTCTCGCTGACGGGCCATCACCTGCTGGACGGCGAGCGAGGCGTTGAGCGGCGCCAGCAGATTGAGCTCGACGACCCGCGCGTGCCGTTCGGGTCCCGCCTCGCCGAGCAGCCGGTAGGGCGTCCCGCCCGCGTTGTTGACCAGGACGTCGATGCGCCCGTAGGTCTCCGCCACCGCGCCGAGGACCTCGGCCGCGGCGGCCGGGTCGCGCAGGTCCACCGCCCGGAAGTCGGCCCCGCCGGGGGCCGGCCCGGACGGCGGGCGGCGGGCGCAGACCACGACGCGGGCGCCGGCCTCGGCGAACGCGCGGGCGATGCCGGCGCCGACCCCGCGCGTGCCGCCGGTGACGACGGCGACCCGGTCCGACAGATCGACAGTCATGCTCACGCCGGAGTACCTTTCCCCTAACAAACGTTTGGTGGAAAGGTAGCTGATCCACGGATGACTGTCTCCACCGCGCACCCCGAACCCGGCGTCGCCGCCGTCACCGTCGACCACCCGCCGGTCAACGCCCTTCCCGTACGCGGCTGGTACGAGCTGGCGGACGCCCTGCGCGCCGCCGGCCGCGACCCGGGCACCCGCTGCGTCGTCCTGCGCGCCAAGGGCCGCGGCTTCAACGCGGGCGTCGACCTGAAGGAGATGCAGCGCACCGCGGGCCACACGGCCCTGATCGGCGCCAACCGCGGCTGCTACGAGGCGTTCGCCGCCGTCTACGAGTGCGAGGTGCCGGTCGTCGCCGCCGTGCAGGGGCACTGCCTGGGCGGTGGCATCGGCCTGGTCGGCAACGCGGACGCCGTCGTCGCCGCCGAGGACGCCTCCTTCGGCCTGCCCGAGCTGGACCGCGGCGCCCTGGGCGCGGCCACCCACCTCGCGCGGCTGGTCCCCCAGCACTTGATGCGCACGCTCTACTTCACCTCCCGCACCGTCACCGCCGCCGAACTCCACCGCCACGGCTCGGTCTGGCAGGTCGTGCCGCGCGGGGAACTCGACGCCGCGGCCCTCGCCCTCGCCCGCGAGATCGCGGCCAAGGACGGCGAGCTGCTCCGCCTCGCCAAGGCCGCCATCAACGGCATCGACCCCGTCGACGTCCGCCGCAGCTACCGCTTCGAACAGGGCTTCACCTTCGAGGCCAACCTCAGTGGCGTCGCGGACCGGCACCGCGACGCCTTCGTGTCCGGTTCCGGGTCCGGGTCCGGGGGGCGACGATGATCGACAAGCTCATGACCGCGGACGAGGTGGCGGCCGGGCTCCGCTCCGGGATGACCGTCGGCATCGGCGGCTGGGGCTCCCGCCGCAAGCCGATGGCCCTGGTGACAGCCGTCCTGCGGTCCGGCGTCACGGACCTGACGGTCGTCTCCTTCGGGGGCCCGGACGTCGGCCTGCTGGCCGCGGCGGGCCGGATCCGCAGGCTGGTCACCGCCTTCGTCACCCTGGACTCGATCCCGCTCGAACCGCACTTCCGCGCCGCCCGGCAACGCGGCGCCCTGGAACTCACCGAGCTGGACGAGGCCATGATGATGTGGGGCCTGACCGCGGCCGCCCACCGGCTGCCCTTCCTGCCGGTGCGCGCCGGGCTCGGCTCCGACGTGATGCGGGTCAACCCCTGGCTGCGGACGGTCACCTCGCCGTACGACGACGGGGAGGAGCTGGTCGCCGTCCCCGCGCTGCACCTGGACGCCGCCCTGGTCCACCTCAACCGCGCCGACGCCCGCGGCAACGGCCAGTACCTGGGCCCGGACCCGTACTTCGACGACCTGTTCTGCGAGGCGGCGGACGCCGCCTATGTGTCGTGCGAACGCGTCGTGGACACCGCCGACCTGCTCAAGGCGGCCGGCCCCCAGTCCCTCCTGGTGAAGAGGCAGTTCGTCACCGGGGTCGTCGAGGCCCCGCACGGGGCGCACTTCACCTCCTGCGTCCCGGACTACGAGCGCGACGAGGCCTTCCAGCGGGAGTACGCCCGGGCCGCCGCCGATCCCGCCGCCTGGACGGCCTTCGCGGAACGCCTGGTGTCGGGCACGGGGAAGGAGCGGCCGTGAACCCCACCCGCGCCGAATACGCCGTCGTCGCCTGCGCCGAGGCGTGGCGTGACGACGGTGAGGTGCTGGCCGCCCCCATGGGGCTGATCCCCTCCCTGGGCGCGCGGCTGGCCCGGCTGACCTTCGCACCCGGTCTCCTGCTCACCGACGGTGAGGCCCTCCTCCTGGACGTGGAGGGCGAGGTGGAGGGCTGGCTGCCCTACCGGCAGCACCTGGCCCTGGTCACCGGCGGGCGGCGGCACGTCATGATGGGCGCGAGCCAGCTCGACCGGTACGGCAACCAGAACATCTCGTGCATCGGCGACTGGCGGCGTCCCGCCCGGCAGCTGCTGGGGGTGCGGGGCGCGCCCGTCAACACGCTCAACAACCCGACCAGCTACTGGGTGCCGCGGCACTCGCCCCGCGTCTTCGTCGACCGCGTCGACATGGTGTGCGGCGTCGGCCACGACAGGGCGGCCGCCGCCGGCCCGTCGGCCACCCGGTTCCACGACATCCGGCGGGTCGTCAGCGACCTCGGCGTCTTCGACTTCGAGACCGCAGAACGCACCATGCGCGTCCGTTCCCTGCACCCCGGGGTGAGCCCGGCCGCCCTCAAGGAGGCCACCGGCTTCCCGCTGCCGGTCCCCGCGGACCCGCCGCGCACCCGCCCGCCCGGCGCCGAGGAGCTGCGGCTGATCCGTACCGTCCTCGACCCCGAGGGGCTGCGGGAGCGGGAGGTGCGGGTCTGATGGAGACCGCGCTGACCCGGCTCGTCGGGGTCCGCCACCCCCTGGTGCAGACCGGCATGGGCTGGGTCGCCGGTCCCCGCCTGGTGTCGGCGACGGCGAACGCCGGCGCGCTCGGCATCCTCGCCTCGGCCACCATGAGCCCGGAGCGGCTGCGCCAGGCGGTGCGGGAGGTACGGGAGCGCACCGAGGGGACGCCGTTCGGGGTCAACCTGCGGGCGGACGCGGGCGACGCCGCGGAAAGGGTGCGCATCATTGTCGAGGAGGACGTCCGCGTCGCCTCCTTCGCGCTGGCCCCCACCCGTGAGTTCATCGGCCGCCTCAAGGACGCGGGGGTGGTCGTCATCCCCTCCGTCGGCGCGCGGCGGCACGCCGAGAAGGTCGCCGCCTGGGGCGCGGACGCCGTGATGGTGCAGGGCGCCGAGGGCGGCGGCCACACCGGGAACGTCGCCACCACGGTGCTGCTGCCCCAGGTCGTGGACGCCGTCGGCATCCCCGTGATCGCGGCGGGCGGCTTCTTCGACGGCCGCGGCCTGGCGGCCGCCCTCGCGTACGGCGCGGCGGGCGTCGGTATGGGCACCCGCTTCCTGCTCACCTCCGACAGCCCGGTGCCCGACGCGGTCAAAGCCCGCTACCTGGCCGCGTCCGTGCGGGACGTCGTCGTCACCGACCGCGTCGACGGGCTGCCGCACCGCATGCTCCGCACCGACCTGGTGGCCGCCCTGGAGCGCTCTGGGAGGGCGGCCGCCCTACTGCGGGCCCTGCGGCACGCGGCGGCCTTCCGCCGTGTCTCGGGGATGGGCCCGCGCGCCATGGTCCGCGACGGCCTGGCGATGCGGCACGGCAGAAAGCTGACCTGGAGTCAGACCCTGCTTGCCGCCGGCACGCCGATGATGCTGAAGTCCGCGATGGTCGACGGCCGGCCGGACCTGGGTGTGATGGCCGCCGGGCAGGTCGCGGGCGTGATCGGCGACCTGCCCTCCTGCGCGGAACTCGTCGCGCGCGTCATGGCCGACGCCGAGGACGCCCTCGCCCGGCTGGCCTCCCTCGCCACGCCCGCCTGAGAGCCTGTGGCGGGCCCCCTCGCGGCCGCCCGGCCACACCGCGGCAAGGGCGTACCCGCGGACCGCTGACGCCTCCCTCACGGGCGGCCACGCGTCCCCGGCGTGCAGGCCCCCGTGCTGTTTCCGGCCGCCGACGGCGACCGGCCCGGCAGCACTCCTGCGGCCTCCCCCGTCGCGCTCCCCGTGACCTGGACCATGGTGCAGACGGGTGGCGTCATGATCGCGGCGGGAGCCGCCGGCCGGCACCGGCTCCGCGACGGCGTCGGCGCCCGCTCGTGCTGCTGCTGCGAGACCCCGTCCTCCCCACCGAGGGCGTCGCCGAGCAGGTGCAGCCGATCCTGGAGATCCTCCCGCCGCAGATGCCGGGCTACGAGGTCACCATCACCCGTGGCCAGGACCCGGACGCGGCCGCACACGGACCGGCGGAGGCGCCGCGTCTCCTGTCGTCCCCGCCGGCGGCGCCACCCGGGCGAACGGGCCCGGCGACCCTCACCCCACCGGTCGAGCCGCCCCCGGGGAGCGGCGCGCCGCCTTGATCACGTGCGTCACGGCTGTTGCCATGACGCACTATGGCGACGACGCATGAGCTGACGTCACCGGATGCCCGGCCCCGCGCGCGCCACGCCGCACCGCCGCGCAGCCGCCCGCACTCCGAGGTCCTTCTGCTCGCCTCCCTGGCGGCGCTCTTCACCGTGGTCCAGCTCCTCCTGGTCGTCGTGCCCGGCATGGGCCTCGGCTGGGACGAGTCGGTCTACGTCAGCCAGGTCTCCCCGGACATCCCCTCGGCCTTCTTCAGCGCGCCCCGCTCCCGTGGCGTGCCGGTCCTCGTCGCGCCGATCGCGCTGCTGACCGCGTCGACCCTCGCGCTCCGCGTCTATCTGGCGGTCCTGTCGGGCGCGGCCCTGTTCCTGGCCCTGTGGCTGTGGCGGCCGCTGCTCGGCACCCGGGTGGTGGCGCTGGCCGGGCTGCTCTTCACCGGGCTGTGGGTGACCCTGCTGTACGGCCCCCAGGCGATGCCCAACCTCTGGGTCGCGCTGGTGGCCCTGATCGCGGTGGGCTGCTACCTGCACGCGGCGGCGCCGGGCCACACCGGCCGGGGCGCGCTCGCCGGCCTGGCGGTGGCGTTCGCCGCGCTGACCCTGCTGCGCCCGCACGACGCCGCCTGGCTGGCCCTGCCACTGGGCGTCGCCGCGCTCTTCGTGCGCGGCCGGCGCCGGCCGGTGCTGCTCGCGGTCATCGCGGCCGGGGTGCTGCTGGGCGGCGCCCAGTGGGTCGTCGAGGCGTTCACCAGTTACGGCGGCATCCTGGCCCGGATGGACCGCGCGAACGCCATCGAGGGCGGCCTCGGCTGGCACCTGGCCTTCGCCGACCAGCTCAGCACCCTGGACGCGTCGCACACGCTGTGCCGCCCCTGCGACGCCGTCTGGCAGCACAAGGGTGACGCCGTGTGGTGGTTCGCCCTGCCCGCCCTGGTGGCGGCCGGGGTCGCCCTCGCGCCGCGGCGCGAGGGGCAGGCGCCCGGAGCGCGGTTCCTGCCGGCGGTGTGCGGCCTGTCCCTGGCGCTGCCCTACCTGGTGCTCATCGACTACGCCGCACCGCGCTTCCTGCTCCCGGCGTACGCCCTGCTCGCCCTGCCCGCGGCCCAGTGCCTCCTCCTGCTCCCCGCGCGGGTACGGCCGGCGCTGCGCCCGGCCGTCACCGGCGCCGTGGTCGCCGTCGTGCTCGCGCAGCTCGTCACCCAGCAGATCGTGCTCCACCGCGCGGTGCGCAGCTCGACCATCGGCAACGGCGACTACGCCCGTATGGCCGCGGAACTGAACCGGCTGGGGGTGCGCCCGCCGTGCCTGGTGACGGGGCCGATGGCGACGCCCGTCGGCTACCAGGCGCGCTGCGCCTCCGGCCAGACCGCGGGGAACAACGAGAACCTGACCCCGGCCGGCATCCTGCGCCTGGCCCGCACCCAGCCCGTCGCCGTCCTCACCCCGCGGGGCGGGCAGCCGCCCGCGTACGCGCGTGACTGGCCCTCACACCCGCTGCCGGACCTGAACTACCACCAGGGCTACCGCGTCCACCTCTCGCCCAGGTGACGGACACAATGGACGGGTGATCCCGGACGTCCGCCTGCCCTCCCCGCTGGCCGAGCTGCGCGACGACGAGCGTCTGGCCGGGCGCGGCGTCCGGATGCTCGTCAAGCGGGACGACCTGATCCACCCCGATCTGCCGGGGAACAAGTGGCGCAAGCTCCACCTGAACCTGCGGGCCGCCCTCGACGGCGGCCACCGCGGCCTGCTGACCTTCGGCGGCGCCTACTCCAACCACCTGCGCGCCACCGCCGCCGCGGGCCGGCTGCTCGGCATCGCCACCACGGGCGTCGTCCGCGGCGACGAGCTGGCCGGGCGCCCGCTCAACCCCTCCCTCGCGCGGGCCGCCGCCGACGGCATGCGGCTGCACTTCGTCGACCGGGGCACCTACCGCCGCAAGGACGAGCCGGAGGTCCTGGCGGCCCTCCTGGACCGTCTGGGGCCCGCCTACGTCGTCCCCGAGGGCGGCAGCAACGCGCTCGCCGCGCGGGGCTGCGTGGCGCTCGGCGAGGAGCTGCGCGGCAGGGCGGACGTCGTGGGCGTGGCCTGCGGGACGGGCGGCACCCTGGCGGGCCTGGCGGCCGGACTGGATCCGGGGCAGCGGGTCATCGGGTTCCCGGTCCTCAAGGGCGGCGGGTTCCTGGCCGTGGAGATACGCCGGCTCCAGGAGGCGGCCTTCGGCGGGCCGCGCGGGTCCTGGCTGCTGGACGACCGCTTCCACCACGGCGGCTACGCCCGGACCTCGCCCGAGCTCCACGCGTTCGCGGCGGACTTCGGCGCGCGGCACGGCTTCGTCCCGGACTCCGTCTACGTCGCGAAGATGCTCCACGGCCTGTTCTCGCTGGCGCAGGAGGGTGCCTTCGCGCCCGGCACGACGGTCGCGGCCGTCGTGACCGGGCGGCCGACCGGTTAGCCTTGCTGGCATGATCCGAGCCGCGACACCTGCCGACGTCCCGGAGATCCACGCGATGATCCGCGAACTCGCGGAGTACGAGCGGGAGCCGGACAGCGCGCGGGCCACCACGCAGCAGCTCCACGACGCGCTCTTCGGCCCGGATCCGGCCGTCTTCGCGCTCCTGGCCGAGGACGACGCCCTGGGCACGCCCGTGGGCTTCGCGCTGTGGTTCCGGAACTTCTCCACCTGGACCGGGACCCACGGCGTCTACCTGGAGGACCTGTACGTGCGCCCCCCTGCGCGCGGCGGCGGCCACGGCAAGGCCCTGCTCGCCGGACTCGCCGCCATATGCGTGGAACGGGGCTACGAGCGCTTCGAATGGTCCGTGCTGGACTGGAACGAGCCGTCCCTCGCCTTCTATCGTGCGATGGGCGCCCGTCCCCAGGACGAATGGACGGTGCAACGACTGACCGGCGACCCCCTTCGTGCCCTCGCTGAGCAGGCACGTATCAACAAAGCGACATCTCTTTCGATTTGACACCGCAGACCACTAGCGACGTTGCGTGCTCGTGCGCCTACTATGGGTGACAGCCACGGGGTGCCGGGTCAGGGCTCATTCATGGCGGCGACCGTGCTCCGTCCGGGCGACACCGGGGTACGGATCGCGATAGCGTCGCTGGCGAACCGAATCAGATCCAGTGCAATGCCGATGTGGGCAGTGCGTGTGCCACCTTGGAGGTGAGGGTGTCCCAGATCGCAGGCGAGCCCGGGTCGAAGGACTTCGTCGAGGTCCGGCTGCCCGCGGCGGGGGCCTACCTGTCGGTGCTGCGTACGGCGACGGCAGGACTTGCGGCCCGCTTGGACTTCACCCTCGACGAGATCGAAGACCTGCGCATCGCCGTGGACGAGGCGTGCGCCATCCTGCTCCAGCAGGCCGTCCCGGGGTCCGTGCTGAGCTGCGTCTTCCGCCTGGTCGGGGACGCCCTGTGGGTGACCGTGTCGGCGCCCACCACTGACGGCCGCGCCCCGGAGCGCGACACCTTCGCCTGGACCGTGCTGTCCGCGCTGGCCGGCGAGGTGGACTCCAGCGTGGCCGACGACAAGACCGTGAGCATCGCCCTGCACAAGAAGCGCGGTGCCGGACCGGGACAGCTGTAACGGGGGAATCGCCGTGAACGATCTGGAAGGCAGCACGCCGGGGGTGCGGGGCCGCCCCGTACCCGCCCCTGCGGCGCGGCGCCACGAGGCGCGGCCGCATCCCGGTACCGGGCCCGTGTCCGGCCTCGGGAGCAGTGACGCGGCCGGGCAGACGGATCAGGCGGATCGGGCGGATCGCATGGCGCAGGAGCAGCAGGAGCAGCAGGAGCAGGACCACGGGCAGGAGCAGCACGGGCACCACGAGACCCACGACCGGGCCGGGGCCCGGGCGCTCTTCGTGGAGCTCAGCAAGCTCCCCCCGGGCTCCCCGGAGCGCGCCGAGCTGCGCAACCGCCTGGTCCGCATGCACCTGCCGCTGGTCGAGCACCTCGCCCGGCGCTTCCGCAACCGGGGCGAGCCGCTCGACGACCTCACCCAGGTCGCCACGATCGGGCTGATCAAGTCCGTGGACCGCTTCGACGTGGACCGCGGGGTGGAGTTCTCCACCTACGCGACCCCCACCGTCGTCGGCGAGATCAAGCGGCACTTCCGCGACAAGGGCTGGGCGGTGCGTGTCCCGCGCCGACTGCAGGAGCTGCGGCTCGCCCTCACGACGGCGACCGGCGAGCTCTCGCAGCAGCACGGGCGGGCCCCGACGGTGCACGAGCTGGCCGAGCACCTGAAGATCACGGAGGAGGAGGTCCTGGAGGGCCTCGAATCCGCCAACGCGTACAGCACGCTCTCCCTGGACGTGCCCGACACCGACGACGAGTCCCCGGCCGTCGCCGACACCCTCGGCGCCGAGGACGACGCGCTGGAGGGCGTGGAGTACCGGGAGTCGCTCAAGCCGCTGCTGGAGCAGCTGCCGCCGCGCGAGAAGAAGATCCTGCTGCTGCGCTTCTTCGGGAACATGACCCAGTCGCAGATCGCCCAGGAGGTCGGCATCTCCCAGATGCACGTCTCCCGGCTGCTGGCCCGGACGCTGGCCCAGCTGCGCGACAAGCTCCTGGTCGAGGAGTGACGACGGTACGGCTGAGGTGACGGCGGCGCCCCCGGGCGCCGCGGCTCACTGCTCCGCCGTACGCCCGATCCCGAGGGCGTCGGTGGCCGCGGGATGGACGAGGAGCACCAGCTCGGCGACGGCGGCCACGCCGAGCGCGGCACCGGCGGCGATCATGACGCCGCCCGCCTGCACCATGCTCCAGGCGACGGGGAGCGCGACGAGCTGGATGATCAGCGCGGGGCCGCGGCTCCAGCGGCGCGCGTGCCAGAGCCCGTACGCGGCCGCCAGCGGCATGGCCGCCAGGGCGAGGACGGTCACGCCTCCGGCCTCCGCCTGGCGCGGGCTGTCGGGGTCGCCGAGGATCCCCAGGGCCAGCATCGCGATCCCCCAGGCCGCCAGGGCGGCGCCTTCCAGTGCCGCGACCGCGGCCGCCGCCGCGAGGCGGCGCGTACGGCCCGGCTGCACGGGCTTCTCGTTGCCACTCACCCCAGCAGGGTAGCCGCCGTATCCGGGCCACCAGGGGTGCGGCCCGGTACCGCCCGGTAGGTACCCTGGCGGGCATGCGCGCCCTTCTCGTGGTCAACCCAGCCGCCACCACCACCAGCGCCCGGACGCGTGACGTACTCGCGCACGCGCTCGCCAGCGACCTGAAGCTGGAGGTCGCCGCGACCGAGTACCGCGGCCACGCCCGCGACCTCGCGCGGCAGGCCGCGGAGGGCGGGGAGATCGAGCTGGTCGTCGCCCTGGGCGGGGACGGCACGGTCAACGAGGTGGTCAACGGTCTGCTGCACAACGGCCCCGACCCCGACGGCCTGCCGAAGCTCGCGGTGGTGCCCGGCGGGTCCACGAACGTGTTCGCGCGCGCCCTGGGGCTGCCCAACGACGCCGTCGAGGCGACCGGCGCGCTGCTGGACGCGCTGCGCGAGCGCAGCTCCCGCACGGTCGGCCTGGGCCTGGTGAGCGGCACCCCGGGCACGGAGGACGAAGGGGTGCCGGCGCGCTGGTTCACCTTCTGCGCCGGGCTGGGATTCGACGCTGGTGTCGTGGGACGGGTGGAACAGCAGCGCGAGCACGGCAAGCGCTCCACCCACGCGCTCTACATACGCCAGGTCGTGCGCCAGTTCCTCACCGAGCCGAACCGGCGCGCCGGCGCGATCACCCTGGACCGGCCGGGCGAGGACCCGGTGACCGACCTCGTGCTGGCCCTCGTGTGCAACACCGCGCCGTGGACCTACCTGGGCAACCGGCCGATCTACGCCTCGCCGCGCGCGTCCTTCGACACCGCCCTCGACGTGCTGGGACTCTCCCGGCTGACCAGCGCGGCGGTCACCCGCTACGCCACCCAGCTGCTCCGTTCGACCCCGGAGCGCGGGCCGCAGGGCAAGCACGCGACCTCCCTGCACGATCTGACGGACTTCACCTTGCATTCGCAGGCGCCACTGCCGTTCCAGGTGGACGGAGACCACCTGGGACTGCGAATGAGCGCAACCTTCACAGGCGTACGCCGTGCACTGCGTGTGATTGTGTAAGCAGAAGGACATAAAGTCCTTTCACTCGAACGTTTAGGCTGCCCTGCACCCCATGGAAGTACGGCTGTGACGGAGCCGACACCGAGGATTCAAAAAAAACTTTTCGGAAGGGGTTGTATCCGCAGCCCAGGTTTGCGAGGCTCTTCCTGGCGATCGGGACAGCCGCTCATCGGGCGTCCTCGGCAGCCGGAATCCTCACCACACCCCCGCGGGACCGCACCAGGAGACTGGGCGATGTCCCGTGTCGTGTCTGAGGATTCGTGAAAGCGTTCACATTCACAAGCAACTTACATGCAACACAAGGAGATGGAGCAGCCATGGACTGGCGTCACAACGCCGTTTGCCGCGAGGAAGACCCCGAGCTCTTCTTCCCCATCGGCAACACCGGTCCTGCGCTGCTGCAGATCGAGGAAGCCAAGGCCGTCTGCCGCCGCTGCCCCGTGATGGAGCAGTGCCTGCAGTGGGCGCTGGAGACCGGCCAGGACGCCGGCGTGTGGGGTGGCCTCAGCGAGGACGAGCGTCGCGCAATGAAGCGCCGCGCCGCCCGCAACCGCGCCCGCAACGCCAGCGCCTGACGCACTCGCTTACCCCCGAGCCGCAGCGCGCAGCACCTCCGAACCGCGCAGCATCGCGACGCGAAGAGCCCCGGCCGCTCCCCGAGCAGCCGGGGCTTCGGCGTTCCCGGAGCCCGGTCCTGCGAAGTCTGCCGACCCACCGGACCCACCGGACTCGCAGGACCTCGACGGGTTTCAGCCCTCCAGCGGCAGTTCCAGGACGACCTTCGTCCCGCGCTCCTCGGCCGGGACCATGTCGAAGCTTCCGCCCAACTCCCCCACCACCAGGGTCCGTACGATCTGCAGCCCGAGGTTGCCGGCCCGCTGCGGGTCGAACTCCGCGGGCAGGCCGCGCCCGTCGTCCCGTACCGCGATGCCCAGCTTCTGCCCGTGCCGCTCGGCGGCCACCTCGACGGTGCCCTGCTCGCCCGGCCCGAACCCGTGCTCCAGGGCGTTCTGCAGCAGTTCGGTGAGGACCATCGACAGCGGGGTGGCCACCTCGGCCGTCAGGATGCCGAACCGCCCGCTGCGGCGCGCGGTGACCCTGCCCGGGGAGATCTCGGCGACCATCGCCAGCACGCGGTCGGCGATCTCGTCGAACTCCACGCACTCATCGAGGTTCTGCGACAGCGTCTCGTGCACGATCGCGATCGAGCCGACCCGCCGCACCGCCTCCTCCAGCGCCTCCCGGCCCTTGTCGGAGTCCATCCGCCGGGCCTGCAGCCGCAGCAGCGCCGCGACCGTCTGCAGGTTGTTCTTCACCCGGTGGTGGATCTCCCGGATGGTGGCGTCCTTGGTCATCAGCTCGCGCTCCCGGCGGCGCAGCTCGGTCACGTCCCGCAGCAGCACCAGGGAGCCGTTGTGCGTGCCCTTGGGGCTCAGCGGGATCGCCCTCAGCTGGATGACGCCGCCGTTGCCCTCGATCTCGGTCTCCCGCGGCGCCTTGCCGCCGGCGACGGTCACCAGCGCCTCGTGGCTCTTGGTCCGCGAGGGGGCCAGTTCGGCGGAGACCGAGCCCAGGTGGTGGCCGACGAGGTCGGCGGCCAGGCCGAGCCGGTGGTAGGCGGAGAGCGCGTTGGGGCTGGCGTACTGGACGACGCCCTCGGCGTCGAGCCGGATCAGGCCGTCGCCGACACGCGGTGAGGCGTCCATGTCGACCTGCTCGGAGGGGAACGGGAAGCTGCCCGCCGCGATCATCTGCGCCAGGTCGGACGCGCTCTGCAGATAGGTGAGCTCCAGCCGGCTGGGGGTCCGCACGGTGAGCAGGTTGGTGTTGCGGGCGATGACCCCGAGGACCCGGCCCGCACGGCGCACCGGGATGGACTCGACCCGGACCGGGACCTCCTCGCGCCACTCCGGGTCACCCTCCCGGACGATCCGGCCCTCGTCGAGTGCGGCGTCCAGCATCGGGCGGCGGCCGCGCGGCACCAGGTGGCCGACCATGTCGTCCTGGTACGAGGTCGGGCCGGTGTTCGGCCGCATCTGGGCGACGGAGACGTAGCGGGTCCCGTCACTGGTCGGGACCCACAGCACGAGGTCCGCGAAGGAGAGGTCGGAGAGCAGTTGCCACTCCGATACCAGCAGGTGGAGCCACTCGAGATCGGAATCGTCGAGGTCCGTGTGCTGGCGTACGAGATCGTTCATGGAGGGCACGCAAATGAGCGTATCCCGCGCTCATGGCAGGCGCCGTCATCCAGTCCCCACAAAGGTCTCCGACGACCTATGATCTGACTGCGTCACCCTGTGGACAGGCGTTAGTGGTCTAGTCCAGAATTGACGTACAACCGAACTTCCATCCTTCCCGCACAGAAGGGTGGAGCGAGGCCCCGGCGCTCTCTGCCCTGACTGCGCCAGGCCTCATGGTCGGCCCTCACGGGCCGCGGGAACCGCACATCCCGCGCGCCACGGGCCGACGGCAGCTCCGGGCTGCGGTGCTGGGCGGGTTGAGGGTCCCGTCCCGGCGCCGCGGCCCGAAGTGGTGTCAGGGCCCTTCCGGCCCGCCTTCCGGCTCAGCGCGTCTCGGTCACCTTCGCCAGCGCGCGCGGCGCGTCGGGGTCCTGGCCGCGGGCGATGGTGATCTCGTAGGCCAGCATCTGCAGCGGGAGGATCTCCAGGATCGGCTGCACCTCCTCGGCGACGCCCTCGGTGGGGAGGACGAAGCCGGCGGAGGCGGCGTCGACCGACGCCTGGTTGCCGATGACCACCAGATCGGCCCCACGGCCGCGGAGCCGGTCCAGCACCGGCTGGAGCGCCTCGCCGCCCTTGCCCTCGGTGACGATCGCGATGACCGGGGAGACGTTGTCGACCATGGCCAGCGGGCCGTGCAGCAGGTCGGCGCCGGAGAAGGACAGGGCCGGGATGTAGCTGGTCTCCATCAGCTTCAGCGCGGCTTCCTTCGCGGTCGGGTAGCCGTAGCCGCGCGAGGTGAGCACCAGGCGCTCGGCGAAGCGGTAGCGCGCGGCGAGCGCCCTGACCTCGTCCTGGCGGGCGAGGATCTGCTCCGCGAGTTCCGGCAGGACCTTGGCGGCGTTGCCGTCGCCGCCCCGCAGCCCCTCGACGAACAGGTAGAGCGCGAGCAGCTCGGCGGTGTACGTCTTGGTCGCCGGCAGCGCCTTCTCCGGGCCGGCCAGGACGTCGATGTGGAACTCGGAGACCTCGGCCAGCGGCGAGTCGGCGTTGTTGGTGACCGCCAGGGTGATCGCGCCGGCCTCGCGGGCGGCCCGGGTCGAGGCCACCAGGTCCGGTGAGCCGCCGGACTGGCTGACCGTGACGACCAGGCAGTCCGTCAGGTCCGGGCGCGCGCCGTAGGCCGTGGTGGTCGACATCGACGTCAGCCCCGCGGGCTTGCCGAGGACCACCTCCACCAGGTACTTGGCGTACAGGGCCGCGTTGTCGGAGGTGCCGCGCGCGGTGAGCAGGACGAAACGCGGTCCGCGCGCGGCGAGCAGCTCGGCGGTCCGCCGGATCCGCGGGGCGCCCTCCTCGAGGATGCGGCGCAGCACCGCGGGCTGCTCGGCCATCTCGCCGGACATGATCCGGCCGGGCGTCGGCTGCTGCTCGGTCGGCGACGGGGCGGACATTCTCGGGGCCTCCAGGTGGATCCGGAACGGATGTGCCGCGGCGGACCTCAGTCGCCGGCCTCCTTGCCCGCGATGACCTCCGCGGCCGCCCGCCCGCACACGCGGGCGGCGCCGTGGGTCGCGATGTGCAGCGCGCCGGACGGTGCCGCCTGGGGAACGCCCATCTCCACCACCACCGTGTCCGGACGGGCGGCGAGCAGCGCGCCCAGCGCCTCGGCCATCCAGAGGTGGCGGTGCACGTCACGCACCACTGCGACGATCCTACGAGTCCCCGCCGACCGCAGCACATGTGCGGTCAGCGCGTCACCTTCGCGAAAGCTCCCGGTCACCGTGCCCGGGAAGACCCGGTCGAGCTCGGCGGCGACGCCCCACGGGGTCTCGTCGCCGACGGCGATGTTGGCGACCGGGGTGAAGGCCGCGACGTACGGCGCCTCGGCGACCGGCAGGTACGCGTCGGTACGGGTCACGCGCAGGGCGCGGCGGGCCGCGACCAGGCCGATCCCGGGGTCCGGTGCCGCGCTCGCCGGCGCCGCGGAGCACTCGGCGGCCCAGGCGGCCAGGCTCCGCACCCGTCCGGCGGCGTCGGCGAGCCGCTCCCGGGGCAGGTCGCCGTCGCGCACGGCGGCGACGATGGCGTCGCGCAGGGCGACCACCGTCTCCTCCTCGGCCAGGCCGCCGCCCACGCAGATGGCGTCGGCGCCGGCGGCCAGCGCCAGGACGGTGCCGCGCTCGATGCCGTACGCGTCGGCGATGGCGCGCATCTCGATGCCGTCGGTGACGATCAGGCCGTCATAGCCCAGTTCGTCGCGGAGCAGTCCGGTGAGCACGGCGGGGCTGAGGGTGGCCGGGCGGTCCGGGTCGAGGGCGGGCACGAGGATGTGCGCGCTCATCACGGCCTTGCTGCCGGCGGCCAGGGCGGCCCGGAACGGGGCGAGTTCACGGGCGTGCAGGGTGTCCGGGTCGACGTCCACCCGGGGCAGGGCGTGGTGGGAGTCGACGGAGGTGTCGCCGTGGCCGGGGAAGTGCTTGGTGCAGGCGGCGACCCCGGCGGACTGCAGGCCCTCGACGTACGCGGCGGTGTGCCGGGCGACCAGCAGCGGATCGGAGCCGAAGGAGCGCACGCCGATGACCGGGTTGCGGGGGTCGGAGTTGACGTCCGCGGACGGCGCCCAGTTGAGGTTGACCCCGCACTCGGCCAACCGGCGGCCGAGTGCGGCAGCGACGTCGCGGGTCAGGGCGGTGTCGTCGACGGCACCGAGGGCGAGGTTGCCGGGGAACGAGGAACCGCTGCGGGCCTCCAGCCGGGTCACGTCACCGCCCTCCTCGTCGGCGGCGATCAGGACGTCGGGCCGTACCGCGCGCAGCTGCGCGGTGAGCGCGGCCAGTTGCCCGGGCGACTCGATGTTGCGGGCGAACAGGGCGACGGAGCCCAGTCCCTCGGCGAGCCTGCGCAGCAGCCACTCGGGTGCGGTGGTGCCGTGGAAGCCCGGCTGCAGGACGGTGAGGGCGTCGCGGACGAGGTCGCCCGAGTCCGCGGTGCCGTCGTGGATCTGGCTCAAGGTCTCGGTCATCCCTTCA
Source organism: Streptomyces sp. NPDC059718 (assembly GCF_042733315.1). Lineage (NCBI taxonomy): Bacteria > Bacillati > Actinomycetota > Actinomycetes > Kitasatosporales > Streptomycetaceae > Streptomyces > Streptomyces sp. NPDC059718. Next base: position 104,486 of record NZ_JBHWGA010000028.1, on the reverse strand, counting down.
CCGCCCCGGCGGTCAGTCCGGCGGCGACCCTGCGCTGCACGATCAGGAAGAAGATCACCACGGGCACGCCCATCATGGTCGAACCGGCCATCATCGGCGCGTAGTCCGTACCCCGCGAGGTGACGAAGTTGCCGAGCCACACCGTCGCCGTCTGGTGCTCCTGGCTCATGATGAGCATCGCGTACAGGTACTCGTTCCAGGCCTGGATCAGCGCGTAGATGGAGGTGGCGACGAGGCCCGGGGCGAGCAGCGGCAGGATGATCCGGAAGAACGCGCCCATGCGCGTGCAGCCGTCGACCATCGCCGACTCCTCCAGCTCCTTGGGGATGTTGACGATGAATCCGCGCAGCGTCCACACCGTGAAGGGGAGCACGAAGGTCAGGTACGTGATGACGAGTCCGGAGAGCTTGTCGATCTGGTCGATCTGGTTGAGCAGCAGGAAGACCGGGATGATCATCGCCACCAGCGGCACCATCTGCACGGCGAGGATCGCGACGATCACCGCCTTGCGGCCGCGGAACACGAAACGGGAGATGGCCAGCGCCGCCAGCAGCCCGATGACCAGGCCGAGGCCGACGGTGGAGCCGGAGACGATCAGGCTGCGGCCGACCGATCCCCAGAAGTCGCCGACGTCGAGGGCGTCGGAGAAGTTCTGGAAGGACAGGCTGGTCGGGAAGAGCTTGGGGTCGGGGTCGATGGCGTCCTTGGCGGGCTTGAACGCCGTGTTGATCATCCAGTAGACCGGGAAGCCGGAGACCACCACGACCAGCAGGCCGAGCAGGTTGTAGACCGTCCGCCCCTTGCGCCGGGGCCGCCGCGCGGCGCGCGCCGCCGGAGCGGCGGCCGGCACCCTCTCGGCGGGAGCCGTGTCGAGCATGGCCGTCACTCCACCTCTCCGATCTTCAGCATCTGGCGCATGTAGACGGCCATCACCCCGAGGAGGAGCAGCACGGTGATGACGGCGATGGCCGCGCCCGCGTCGTAGTCGTTGGCGACGAAGGCCTGGTCGTAGGAGTAGGTGGTGAGGACCTGGTACGCGGGCTCGGGGTGGCCGTCGCGCATGAGGAAGACCTGCGGGAAGACGCCCATGTCCCAGATGACCGACAGCGTCGTCAGCATGACGATGATCGGCTTGAGCACCGGCAGGGTGACGTGCCGGAAGACCTTGACCGGCCCGGCGCCGTCCATGCGGGCGGCCTCCTCCAGTTCCTTGGGCACCTGGGTGAGGCCGGCGTGCAGGGTGATGGCGACGAAGGGAATGGCGCCCCACACCACCATGAGGGTGATGACCAGGAAGCCCTGCTTGGTGTCGGTGAACCAGTTGTGGCCGCTGAGGTCCACCCCGGGCAGCCGGCTGAGCAGCCAGTTGAGGACGCCGTAGTCGCTGTCGAACATCCACTTGAAGATGGTGATGGCGACGACCACGGGCATCGCCCAGCTCGCCACCAGCACGATGTTGATCAGCGCCTTGACCCAGGGCGAGACCCGCTGCATCAGCAGCGCCACCCCCATGCCGACGACGAGTGTGAGCAGCACCGCCGCGAGGGTGAAGAGCAGCGTGCGCAGGACGACGCCCCAGAAGACCGAGTCCCCCAGGACGTGGGTGTAGTTGGCGACTCCCTGCCAGTCGCCGGGCAGCCCCTGCCAGAGCTCGGCCTGCCCGTACTGCTTGAAGGAGAGGGTGACCAGCCGGACCAGCGGATAGCCGAGGACCAGCAGCAGGACGCCGATGGTCGGCGCGAGCAGCGTCCACGGGAGCGCGGCTCCGCCGAAGCGGCGTGGCCTGCGGCCCGGTCCCGCCGGCCGCGGGCGCGGCACCTTGTCCAACGGTGTGTCAACGGCACTCATCATGTGCTCCTCGGCTACTCCAGTCCCTGGCGTCGCGCCGGGGCCGGCCGCCCTGGGGCGGCCGGCCGGCGTCGATCACTGTGTTGCCCGTGTGCCGGTCAGCCGGCGTTGATCACCGCGTTGATCTGCTCGTCCGCGGACTTGGTCGCGTCCTCGATGGACGCCTTGCCGACCGCGATGTCGTTGAGCATGTTCTGCAGGATCTGCTTCTTCTCGACCTGCAGCCAGCCCGGGGCGGTCGGGACGAACCAGGTGTTCTCGTTGGCCCGGGCGGAGGCGGCCGTCGCCGGGTCGTCCTTCAGCGGGGCGAGCAGCGACTTGGCGTTGGGCAGGTTGCCCTTGGAGATGAGGACCTTCTGGGCGGCGCTGTTCGTGAAGCCGTTGATCCAGTCGGCGGCGAGGTCCTGCGCGGCGGACTTGGCCGGGATGACCAGGTCGGAGCCGCCGATGAAGTTCGGCAGCAGTTCGCCGTTGGGGCCGGGCAGCGCGAAGGTCTCCAGGTTGTCCTTCAGCTTGCCGGTCTTGTCGGTCTTCGGGTCGGCGGCGGCGCCGCCCTCCCAGCTGGCGCCGTAGATGAGCGCGGACTTGCCCTGGCCGTAGACGATGTAACGGTCGGACTCGTCCTTGTTCTTGTCGCCGTGGAAGTACGCGTCGAGGACGCCCTTCCAGGTCTTCAGGCCCTCGATGGACTTGGGGTCGGAGAGGGTGGCGGTCCACTTGCCGCCGTCCTCCTTGGCGACGTCGCCGCCGGCGTCCTTGACGAAGGCCAGCGCGGTGTACCAGTCGCGGCTGGGCTGGTACCAGGCGGAGAACTTGTCGCCGTTCTTCTTCTGGATCTTGTCGAGCGCGTCGGTCAGCTCGGCCCAGGTGGTGGGGGCCTTGGTGACGCCGGCCGCCTTGGCGACGTCCTTGCGCCAGGTGCCGACGCGGGCACCGGCGTAGTAAGGCACGCCGTAGGTCTTGCCGTTGTACGTCACGGAGCCCTCGAGGGCGTCCAGCCAGTCGCCGGAGTTCTCGAACTTGCTCTTGTCGATGGGCGCGAACGCGCCCTTGACCAGGTAGCCGAGGGTCTCGGTGTTGCCCATCTCGACCACGTCCGGCACCTTCTTGGTGGCGAGGACGGCGTCGAGCTTCTGGTTCTTGGCGGTCCACTCGTAGTACTCGTGGTGGATCTTCACGCCCTTGTGCTCGGCCGTGAAGGCGTCGTCCGCCTGCTTGACCAGCTCGGGCCAGTTCTTCTGTGCGTCGACCGTCAGCCAGACGGTGATCTCCTTCGGCGCCGAGGCCTTGTCGGAGCCCTTGTCGTCCGAACCGCAGGCCGCAACGCCGGCGACCATGACGGCGACACCGATCGCCGCGATCAGCTTGCGCTTCACAACACCCTCCCCAGGGCAGTGAGTACCAAGTGGTGTAGACCAGTGCCCGAAGCTTGGCCTAGACCTTTAGGGGTGTCAAGGGTGTATAAGAGCACCGGACGCGTCCGTTACCGGACCGACATCTGGGCTCGTAACGCGATATGAGCCCGGCCCGTGCCACGATGTGAGCCGCGAATGACGGAGGAGCCGGTGACGGCAGCACGACAGCACTCGGGAGCAGAAGCGATGGAGACGGACGGCGAGGCCGGCACAGCGGTGACGGAGACCGCGGAGGCGCCCGGGACCGCGGCCGGACGGACCGCGCGGGTGCCCAAGTACTACGGCCTGAAGCGCCATCTGCTCGAACTGACCCAGACGATGCCCCCCGGCTCCCCGGTGCCTCCCGAGCGCACCCTGGCCGCCGAGTTCGACACCTCGCGCACCACCGTGCGGCAGGCGCTGCAGGAACTGGTGGTCGAGGGCCGCCTGGAGCGCATCCAGGGCAAGGGCACCTTCGTCGCCAAGCCCAAGGTCTCCCAGGCGCTGCAACTGACCTCGTACACCGAGGACATGCGGGCCCAGGGCCTGGAGCCGACCTCACAGCTGCTCGACATCGGCTACATCACCGCCGACGACCGGCTGGCCGAACTGCTGGACATGAAGACCGGCGGCCGCGTGCTGCGCATCGAGCGCCTGCGCCTGGCGAACGGCGAGCCGATGGCCATCGAGACCACCCACCTGTCGGCCAAGCGCTTCCCCGCGCTGCGCCGCAGCCTGGCGAAGTACACCTCGCTCTACACCGCGCTCGCCGAGGTCTACGACGTCCGGCTCGCCGAGGCGGAGGAGACCATCGAGACCTCGCTCGCCAGCCCGCGCGAGGCGGGCCTGCTGGGCACGGACGTCGGGCTGCCCATGCTCCTGCTGTCCCGGCACTCGATCGACACCGGCGGCGAGCCGGTGGAGTGGGTGCGCTCGGTCTACCGCGGCGACCGCTACAAGTTCGTGGCCCGCCTGCAACGACCCTGACTCCCGCGCGGTTCCCGGGTCTTGTAGATCGTTTCCATACCGCAATGCGGGCAGGTAGTGACGTGCCTCCCGTCCTGACTCTAGATTGCCTGCGCATTACACAGGAGTAAGAGATCAGGACGGAGCCGTAGCAATGTCCGAACCATCCGGAACCTCCGGGCGGCCACCGGTGGTCACCCCCACACGCGTGATCGCCGGTGTCTGCCTCGTCATCCCCTTCGTCGCCATGCTCTGGGTCGGCTCGTACGCGAAGCTGACGCCGGAGTTCATCGGCATCCCGTTCTTCTACTGGTACCAGATGCTGTGGGTGTTCCTGTCCTCCGGACTGACGTACGCCGCGTACGTGCTGGTCCGTCGTGAGGAGCGGGCACGGAAGGAGGGATCGAAGTGAAGGACGGGGTCAACGGCGTCGCGCTCGGCGTCTTCATCTTCTTCTTCCTGGTCGTGACGGTCCTGGGCTTCCTGGCCGCACGCTGGCGCAGGGCGGAGAACTCGCTGCACCTGGACGAGTGGGGCCTGGGCGGCCGCAGCTTCGGCGGCTGGATCACCTGGTTCCTGCTCGGCGGTGACCTGTACACGGCCTACACCTTCGTGGCGGTGCCGGCGGCGGTCTACGCGGCGGGTGCGTCCGGCTTCTTCGCCGTGCCGTACACGATCCTGGTCTACCCGCTGATCTTCACCTTCCTGCCGCGGCTGTGGTCGGTGTCGCACAAGCACGGCTACGTCACCACCTCCGACTTCGTGCGCGGGCGCTTCGGTTCCAAGGGCCTGTCGCTGGCGGTGGCGGTCACCGGCATCCTGGCCACGATGCCGTACATCGCGCTGCAGCTGGTGGGCATCCAGGCCGTGCTGGACGTGATGGGCGTGGGCGGCGGCGAGTCGTCCAACTGGTTCGTCAAGGACCTGCCGCTGCTGATCGCCTTCGGTGTCCTGGCCGCGTACACGTACTCCTCCGGCCTGCGGGCGCCGGCGCTGATCGCGTTCGTGAAGGACACGCTGATCTACATCGTCATCGCGGTGGCGATCATCTACATCCCGATCAAGCTGGGCGGCTTCGACGACATCTTCGCCAAGGCCGGCGACGCCTACGCACAGGTCAACCCCGCCACCGGCAAGCCGCGCGGATCCCTGGCGCCGGGCGACACCGCCCAATGGGCGTACGGGACGCTGGCGCTGGGTTCGGCGCTCGCGCTGTTCATGTACCCGCACTCCATCACCGCCGTGCTCTCCAGCCGCAGCCGTGACGTCATCCGCCGCAACACCACCGTCCTGCCGCTGTACTCGCTGATGCTGGGCCTGCTGGCGATGCTCGGCTTCATGGCGCTGGCCAGCGGTGTCGGGGCCGGGGTCAAGGGCTACAACGGCCAGCTGGCGATCCCCCAGCTGTTCGAGAACATGTTCCCGTCCTGGTTCGCGGGCGTGGCCTTCGCCGCGATCGGCATCGGCGCGCTGGTGCCCGCGGCGATCATGTCCATCGCCGCGGCCAACCTGTTCACCCGCAACATCTACAAGGACTTCCTCAAACCCGACGCCACCCCCGCGCAGGAGACCCAGGTCTCCAAGATCGTCTCGCTGCTGGTCAAGGTCGGCGCCCTGGTCTTCGTCCTCACCATGGACAAGACGGTCGCGATCAACTTCCAGCTGCTGGGCGGCATCTGGATCCTGCAGACCTTCCCCGCCCTGGTCGGCGGCCTGTTCACCCGCTGGTTCCACCGCTGGGCGCTGCTGGCCGGCTGGGCCGTCGGCATGGTCTACGGCACCTGGGTCGCCTACGGCGTCGCCAGCCCCGCCCAGAAGCACTTCGGCGGCTCCTCCGACACCATCCCGGTCATCGGGCAGATCGGCTACATCGGCCTGACCGCCTTCGTGCTCAACCTGGCGGTCACCGTCGTCCTCACCTTCGTCCTCAAGGCCCTCAAGGCCCCCGAGGGCGTGGACGAGACCAGCAAGAGCGATTTCACCGCCGACGCCGGCGAGCCGGGCGTGCAGCGGGACCTGCCGGTGGGCGCCGGTCACTGACCGCCGCTCCGGCCACGATCACGGGCCGCCGCCCTGGGACGGGGCGGCGGCCCGTCGTCATGCCGTACGGGCCGGCTCCGGGCAGCGGAAGGTGCGGCGGTACGCCTGCGGGGTGGTGCCCACCCAGCGGGCGAAGTGATGCCGCAGGGTCGCCGCGTTGCCGAAGCCGGCGCGCACGGCGACGGCGTCCACCGTCTCGTCGGTGCCCTCCAGCAACTCCCGGGCCAGCAGCACCCGCTGGCCCAGCAGCCAGCGGTACGGCGTCGTGCCGGTCTCCTGCTGGAAGCGGCGCGCGAAGGTGCGCGGCGACATGTGCGCCCGGGCGGCCAGTTCGTCGACGGTGACCTCGCGGTCCAGGTGGCGCTCCATCCACGCCAGGACCTCGCCCACGGTGTCGCAGCGCGTGCGCGGCAGCGGGCGGTCGACGTACTGCGCCTGGCCGCCCTCGCGGTGCGGGGGCACCACCATGCGCCGGGCGATGGCGTTGGCCACGTCGCTGCCCTGCTCCTTGCGGACCAGGTGCAGGCAGGCGTCGATCCCGGCGGCGGTGCCGGCCGAGGTGATCACCGGGTCCTCGTCCACGTACAGCACGTCGGGCTCGACCCGCACCCGTGGGTAACGCCGCGCCAGTTCCTCCGCGTGCCGCCAGTGGGCGGCGCAGCGGCGCCCGTCCAGCAGGCCGGCGGCGGCCAGCACGAAGACCCCCGAGCAGACGCTGAGCACCCGCGCCCCGCGCCCGACGGCGCGGTTCAGCGCCTCCAGCAGCTCCGGCGGGTACTCCCGGCGCACGTAGGAGTCCCCGGCGGGCACCGCGACCAGGTCGGCCTCCGCCAGCCGTTCCAGCCCGTGCCGGGTGCCGATGGTGAACCCGGCGGGCGACGTCAGCGTCGGGCCCTCCGCGGACGCCACGGCGAAGTCGTAGGCCGGCAGGCCGTCGTCCGACCTGTCGATTCCGAACACCTCGCAGACCACCCCCAGTTCGAAGGGATGGACACCGTCGAGCAGGACCACGGCCACGTTCTGAAGCATGCGTCCAGGATGGCAGAGCGGCCGCGCCGGGGTGGCAGGATTTCGAGGTAGCACGTCGGTCCTGCCACTCCCGGCAGGGTCGCGCGAGGAGCACAGTCGAAGGCATGGAAACCTTCCTCGCCACCGTCACCGCACTGGTCTTCTTCCTGGCCCTGGCGCTCGCCGCCCTGACCGGGCACGTCCACGACTCCCGCGACGGCCACGACTGGCGCCGGTGAGTCCGTCACTGTGTAACCGCACCGACACAACATCTGGTGGTGTCACGGGCAGGCGCCACTAGATGTATGCTCAACTCCGCTGTCGCCGCAGGGGAAGCCGGTGGGAATCCGGGACTGCCCCGCAACGGTGTGCGGACGCCTGAAGGCGTGCCCGCGAGTCCGAGTACCTGCCGACGGCACCGTCCGGCGCGCCGTCCGGACGGTGAAGTGTCCGGGCCTCGCGGGTTGGGCCGGCGGACGCGCCGCGGCATGCCCTGGCCTGCCCTGCGTGCGCCCCGTCGCTCCTCCGCGTCGCCGCCGTACGAGGGAGAGAGCACACGTGACCATCGCGCCCGCCGCACCCGCCACCGCAGCGGAACCTGCCTCAACCGGAGCCGATCTGCTGCGCGTCCTGACGGAACTGACCGCAGACCTCCCCGACACCGACCCCGGCCGGGTCGCCGCCGCCGCGCTGCGCGGCCGCAGCGCCACGGCGGACGAGGCGGAACTGCGGGCGCTGGCCACCGAGGCCGCCGCCGGGCTGATCGCGGAGGACCCGCAGTACTCGCGGCTCGCCGCCCGCCTGCTCACCCTCGCCGTCGCCGACGAGGCCGCGGGCGAGGGCGCCGTGTCGTTCTCCACGTCCATCGCGGTGGGCCACCGCGAGGGCCTGATCGCCGACGGCACCGCCGCCTTCGTCGCCGAGCACGCCGCGCGGCTGGACGCGCTGGTCGACGGCGCGCTCGCCGACGGCGCGGACGACCGCTTCGGCTACTTCGGCCTGCGCACCCTGCACAGCCGCTACCTGCTGCGCCACCCGATCACCCGCCAGGTCATCGAGACCCCGCAGCACTTCATGCTCCGCGTCGCCTGCGGCCTGGCCGAGGACCGCACCGGCCGCTCGGTGGACGAGGTCGCCGCGCTCTACGGCCTGATGAGCCGGCTGGACTACCTGCCCAGCTCCCCCACGCTCTTCAACTCCGGTACCCGGCACCCGCAGATGTCCTCGTGCTACCTGCTGGACTCCCCGCTGGACGAGCTGGACTCGATCTACGGCCGTTACCACCAGGTCGCCCGGCTGTCGAAGCACGCCGGCGGCATCGGCCTGTCCTACTCCCGTATCCGCTCCCGCGGTTCGCTGATCCGCGGCACCAACGGCCACTCCAACGGCATCGTCCCGTTCCTGCGCACCCTCGACGCCTCCGTCGCCGCCGTGAACCAGGGCGGCCGCCGCAAGGGCGCGGCCTGCGTCTACCTGGAGACCTGGCACGCGGACATCGAGGAGTTCCTGGAGCTGCGCGACAACACCGGTGAGGAGGCGCGCCGCACCCACAACCTCAACCTGGCGCACTGGATCCCGGACGAGTTCATGCGCCGCGTCGACACCGACGGCACCTGGTCGCTGTTCTCCCCCGCCGACGTGCCCGAGCTGGTCGACCTGTGGGGCGAGGAGTTCGACGCCGCCTACCGCAAGGCCGAGGCCGCGGGCCTGGCCCGCAAGACCCTCCCCGCGCGCGAGCTGTACGGCCGCATGATGCGCACCCTCGCGCAGACCGGCAACGGCTGGATGACCTTCAAGGACGCGTCCAACCGCACCGCCAACCAGACCGCCGAGCCCGGCCGCGTGATCCACTCCTCCAACCTCTGCACGGAGATCCTGGAGGTCACCGACGACGGCGAGACCGCGGTCTGCAACCTCGGCTCGGTCAACCTCGGCGCCTTCGTCGGCAAAGACGGCGGCGCCGGGGAGGAAGTCATCGACTGGGAGCGGCTGGACGCCACCGTCCGCACCGCCGTGACCTTCCTCGACCGCGTGGTGGACATCAACTTCTACCCGACCCGCGAGGCCGCCTCCTCCAACGAGCGCTGGCGCCCGGTGGGCCTGGGCGCGATGGGCCTGCAGGACGTGTTCTTCAAGCTGCGGCTGCCCTTCGACTCCGCCGAGGCCAAGGCGCTCTCCACGAAGATCGCCGAGCGCATCATGCTCGCCGCGTACGAGGCCTCCTGCGAACTGGCCGAGCGCCACGGCCCGCACCCGGCCTGGTCGCAGACCCGCGCCGCCCGCGGTGTGCTGCACCCGGACCACTACGACACCGAGGAGAACTGGCCCGAGCGCTGGGAGGCGCTGCGCGCCCGCGTCGCCGCCACCGGCATGCGCAACTCGCTGCTGCTGGCCATCGCCCCGACCGCCACGATCGCCTCGATCGCGGGCGTGTACGAGTGCATCGAGCCGCAGGTCTCCAACCTCTTCAAGCGCGAGACGCTCAGCGGTGAGTTCCTGCAGGTCAACTCCTACCTGATCGCCGACCTGAAGAAGCTCGGCGTCTGGGACGCGCAGACCCGCGACGCGCTGCGCGAGTCCAACGGCTCCGTCGAGGGCTTCAACTGGATCCCCGCGGACGTCCGCGAGCTGTACCGCACCGCCTGGGAGCTCCCGCAGCGCGCCCTGATCGACATGGCCGCGGCCCGCACCCCGTACCTCGACCAGAGCCAGTCGCTCAACCTCTTCATGGCCGCGCCCACCATCGGCAAGCTCAGCTCGATGTACGCGTACGCCTGGAAGCAGGGCCTGAAGACGACGTACTACCTGCGCTCCCGCCCGGCCACCCGCATCGCGCAGTCCGCCCGCGCGGCCGCCCCCATCCCGCTCCAGCAGACGACGCCCGACGCCGACGCGATCGCCTGCTCCCTTGAGAACCCCGAGTCCTGCGAGGCCTGCCAGTAATGAGCTCCACCAAGAGACTGCTCGACCCGGGCTTCGAGCTGACCCTGCGTCCGATGCGCTACCCGGACTTCTACGAGCGCTACCGCGACGCCATCAAGAACACCTGGACCGTGGAGGAGGTCGACCTCCACTCCGACGTCGCCGACCTCGCCAAGCTCTCCCCCGGCGAGCAGCACATGATCGGCCGGCTGGTGGCCTTCTTCGCCACCGGCGACTCGATCGTGGCCAACAACCTCGTGCTGACCCTGTACAAGCACATCAACTCCCCCGAGGCGCGGCTGTACCTGTCGCGGCAGCTCTTCGAGGAGGCCGTGCACGTCCAGTTCTACCTGACGCTGCTCGACACCTACCTGCCCGATCCCGAGGAGCGCACGGCCGCGTTCGCGGCCGTGGAGAACATCCCCTCCATCCGCGAGAAGGCGCAGTTCTGCTTCCGCTGGATGGACTCGGTGGAGTCCATCGACCGCCTGGAGACCAAGGAGGACCGCCGCCGCTTCCTCCTCAACCTGATCTGCTTCGCGGCCTGCATCGAGGGCCTGTTCTTCTACGGCGCCTTCGCGTACGTCTACTGGTTCCGCTCGCGCGGGCTGCTGCACGGGCTCGCCACCGGCACCAACTGGGTGTTCCGCGACGAGTCGATGCACATGGACTTCGCGTTCCACGTGGTCGACACCGTCCGCGCGGAGGAGCCCGAGCTCTTCGACGAGGAGATGGGCAAGCAGGTCACCGCGATGCTGGAGGAGGCCGTCGAGGCGGAGCTCCAGTTCGCCCGCGACCTGTGCGGCGAGGGACTGCCCGGCATGAACACCGACTCCATGCGCGCGTACCTGCAGTGCGTCGCCGACCAGCGCCTGGTCCGCCTCGGCCTGCCGGCCCGCTACGGCTCGGAGAACCCGTTCTCCTTCATGGAGCTGCAGAACGTCCAGGAGCTGACCAACTTCTTCGAGCGCCGCGCCTCCGCGTACCAGGTGGCGGTCGAGGGCTCGGTCTCCTTCGACGACGACTTCTGATCCGGCGACGGGGCGGGGTTGCGGGCAGTCGCCGCCGCCCGCAACCCCGCCCGTTCGTCGGGCGATCAGAACGCGGTGACCTGGAGGATGTAGACCCGCTCGTGCCGGGGAACGACGAGGTAGAGGAAAAGGCCGTCCGTCACGGCTGCCGTCTTCGTCCCCTCCCCAACGCCTTGGAAAGCGGGCCCGTCGAGGTACCGGGCCTCGGCGGCGCGAACCAGTTCCCCGGCCCGCTCCTCCACTTGCGCGAGCAGTGTCACGGGAGCGGGGTTCTCTCCTCCGACCACGTACTCCTCACCGGGCCCCTACTCCCAGGCCCAGCTCACTCACCCACCGCCGCGCGGGCCTGGTCGAAGATCGCCCGGATCTCGGCCATCGCCGCCTTCCACGCGGGATCGTCCCTGTCGAGGGTCTGGGCCGTGTGCTCCGCCGAGCGCAGACGTCCCGCGGTGTCGAGATCGCGGGCGATCTCGACATGGACGGCCCACGCGGTGAGGAATCCGCGCAGCGGCTCGATCGAGCCCGAGTCGACGGAGAGGGCGATCGCCTCGTTCTTCTGCTGCTCCATCTCCGCAAGGCGGTGAGGGGCCACCTGCGCGAGCGCCGCGCGAAGTGCGTCGGGCGTCCTCGCCGGCCGTGCGATGAGCTCTACCCCGTGGTGCTCGGGCTGAGTGGTCATGGTGCGGTCCTCCTCCGGGTACCGCAGCTCAGCCTAGCCACTCCGGCCGTACCTCGACGCTCGTCTCTCACCCGCCCACCGCAGACCGGGCGACGCCGGTCCGCGGTGCCGGGCGGGCGCTCAGTCGTTCGGGACGGTCTCGTACTTCGGCGTCAGCTCCGCCATCTGCTTCAGCGCGTCCTTGCGGTCCCGCTTGGAGAGCCGGTCGATGTAGAGGTACCCGTTGAGGTGGTCGGTCTCGTGCTGCAGGCAGCGGGCGAAGAAGCCCTTGCCCTCGATGACGACGTCGTTGCCGTGCAGGTCCTGACCACGGCAGACCGCGTAGTCGGGGCGCGGCAGCTCGGCGTATGCGCCCGGCACGGACAGGCAGCCCTCGTTGCCGTCGTCGAGGACGCGGCGCTCGGCGGGGAGGTCGTCGACGACGGGGTTGACCACGTGGCCGACGTGGCGGACGCCGTCGTCGTCCGGGCAGTCGTATACGAAGACCCGCAGGGGCACGCCGATCTGGTTGGCGGCGAGGCCGACGCCCTCGGCGGCGTGCTGGCTGGCGAACATGTCGTCGATCAGCGTGGCCAGCTCGTCGTCGAAGGACGTGACCGTCTTGCACGGCTGGTGCAGCACCGGGTTGCCGACGACCGTGATGGGGCGGGCGGTGCCGCGCTCACGGTGGGCGGCCTCACGCTCCTCCGCGTCCGTCACGTCGTCGGTGAATGCGGTCTGCTCGGTCTCCTGCTGCGACATGGTCCGTCGTACGCCTTCCTGGGGCCTTCGCCAAAGCTCAATAGCCCATCAAGGGTACGTGCCCGCGAAGGTGTCAGCAGACCTCTTCGAGATCGCGCCAGTCCCGGGTGTCCGGACTGTCGGCGACCCAGCTGTCCAGCAGGCCGCGCACCAGGCCGACCGGGGCGGCGATGCCGCACTCGCGCTCGGGGGCCCACAGGGCGCCGGGGGTGCGGTGGCTGAGGTGGCCCGGGTGGCCGGGTTCGCCCTGGTCGTGCGGGTCGCGGGAGGCGTCGGAGCCGTCGTCGGTCGGCATGCGGCTCTCGGAGCAGGTGCGGCAGAGCAGCCGTACGGAGGACGACCAGTCCTCGGCGGCGTACCCGGCGTCCGCGGCGAGCTGCTCCAGGGCGTCGCGGTCCGACTCGGTCGCCGCCTCCAGCAGGACCAGCCAGGTCGGCACCGGCGAGGGCGCCCACAGCTCGATCTCGTCGAAGACGGGGTACGTGGCGCCGCCGGCGGTACGCCGCTCGCCGTGCGGGACGCCGTCGTGGAGCACGACCTCGCCCCAGCGGCGGCCGGAGGACGGCAGCGGGATGCTCAGCACCTCGATGCGGGCCGGGTCGATCCGGCGGCCCCAGACCACCTCGGCCTCGCCCTCCGGGGAGAGCCGCACCGCCGAGCTGCCCAGCTCCATCTCGACGGGGCCGGTCCCGGACACGTCGGGCCGCAGCCCGTACGCCTGCCAGGCGCGGCGGGCGAGCGGCCAGTCCTGCAGGGCGGTGGCGGCGATGCCGACGTTCCACCAGTCGGGGGCGCCGGGCGCGCGGTCCAGCAGGGCGACGGCCCGCAGGCCGGTGGTGCGGGCCTGCTCCCAGTCGTGCCGGAACTTGTGCAGCAGCGCGAGGTTGTACCAGGACTCCGAACGCCAGGGCTCCAGGTCGGCCGCACGGATCAGCAGCGCGCCGGCGTCCTCGTACCGTCCGTCGCTGATCAACGTGAACGCCCGGTCGGTCGCCTGCCGCCACGTGGCGGAGGGCCGGTGCCGTGCCCTGCCGAAGATCCTCAAGGTGTCCCGCCTGCCGTTCGCTTTCGCTGGTGCCCCACGGTGCCCCGTCCGTCCCCCCACGTCCCGTGCTCAGCGGTGCTCATCAGTCCTCCTTGCCATCGGCAGGGCCTGTCACACACGGCCGGGCGCGTCGGTTTGGCAGCATCGCCGCCATGGTGCGCCTCTTGAGCGCTCTGCGCCCCTGCGGGCATCCAACCATGCCCCTTGGTGCGCCCGCTCATTACCGGTGGGTTCACTGCCCGGCCCGGGCAACGACCCTGGTCAGCGCCTCGACCACGCGAGGGTCGTATTCGTGCGCGGTATCGAGGCGTAACCGCTCCAGCGCCTGCAGCCCCCGGCCCACGGCGGTGCCGCCTGCGGCCAGGTCCTCGTAGGCGTTGGCCGTACGCACGATGCGTCCCGCGAGCGGTTGCTCCCGGTACGGATCGGCCTGTCCCTCCACGATCCGCGCGACCTCCTCCGGGGCACCCGTCCGGCGTACGACCTCCGCGCCGAGCAGGGCGATGCGGCGGCGTTCCACCTGATCGAGGGACGAGGTGGCACCGCCGGGCACGGGGTCGACGAGGGAGAGCTGGCCGATGTCGTGCATCAGCGCGGCGTGTTCCAGGGCCGCCAGCGACCGTCCGCCCAGGCCGAGTTCCCGCCCCATGGCGTGGCTGAGCTCGCTGACCCGGCGGGCGTGCCCCACCGGGGTGTAGCCGGCGACCTCGGTGGCCCGGGCCAGCGAGGCGATGGTCTCCCGGTGGGTGGCCCGGATCGCCGCGTGCCGCCGGAAGGCCGTCTGGGTCAGCAGCAGCGGCACCCCGCACACGGGCAGCGCCCACAGCCCGGCCGCCTGCTCGGCCTGCGCCAGCACGACCCCGCCGGCGCACACGGCGGAGCCGACGCCCGGCAGGACGGCCAGTTCGTCGCGGAGGACGGAGGCGAAGGGATGCCCGGTGCGGGCGGCGCCCAGCACGGCGGCCAGCACGGCGTCGCACAGGATCGTGCTGGCCAGCAGGAGGACGGCGTAGCCCGGATGGCCGCCGCTGCCGCCGTAGAGCGGCTGCCCGGTCGCCGCGGCGAACGCCACCGTCAGCACGCGCCGTGCCGCCGCGTCCCGTGGCGCGCCCCTCAACTGCCCGGCGATCACCGCGGCGGCGGAGACGGCCACCACCACCGCCACCGCCTCGGCCGCGAGCAGCGCGTACGCCAGGGCCCCTGCGAAGGCGACGGGGGCGGCCTCCCGTCCCTCGGGCTCCGGGATCCGGAAGGCCTCGCCGACGACCACCAGCGCCCCGAACGCGGCGGCCGCCGCGGGATCGGCGACGCCGTGCGACGCCGTCCAGACCAGGGCGGCGCCGCCCACGGCGAGCGCGACCCCGTGGACGGCGAGCACGACGAACGGCGTGCGTCTGCGACGGCGCCGGTGGTCGCCGCCTCCGCGGCGTCCGGAGGCGCTCACGGGCGCGGCTCGGGGGTACGGCCGGGCGGGGCCTCGTGGCGGGCACGGCGCCGGGTCTGCGCGGGGGCGAAGGGCTCCGGCTCGTCGGCGGTGACCGCCGGGTTCCAGCCGTCCCGCCGGACGGCGCGGATCAGGGCCTGCACCATGAGGGGGTCGAAGTGGCTGCCGGCGCAGCGGCGCAGCTCCCCCAGGGCATCGTCGACCCCGCGGGTGGCCTGGTAGGCCCGCGTGGAGGTCATCGCGTCGAAGGCGTCCGCCACGGCCACCAGCCGCGCCGAGGACGGGATGGCCTCGCCGGCCAGGCCGTACGGGTAGCCCGATCCGTCGAGGCGTTCGTGGTGGTGGAGGATCGCGGTGCGGGCGTCGTCGAGGAAGGCGATGCCGCGCACCATCTCGTGGCCGTAGCCGGGGTGCAGCTCGATGATCCGCCGCTCCTCGGGGGTGAGCGGGCTGTCCTTGCGCAGGACCCGGGTGGGCACCCCGAGCTTGCCGATGTCGTGCAGGATGCCGGCCAGCCGCAGGGCCTCCACCCGCTCGGGCGGCAGTCCGATCTCGCGGGCGATCAGTGCCGACGCCCGGCCGACGCGCTCGCTGTGGCCCCGGGTGTAGCGGTCCTTGATCTCCACGGCCTGCACCAGCGCCCGCACCGTCGCCTGGTGCGCGGCCCGCTCGCGGCGCGCCTGGCCGACGACCCAGCGCGCGATGTGCGTCGGCAGCAGGGCGAGGACCGCGGCCACCGCCCCGTACGGGCCCTGCCAGAGCACCGCGGCCATGAGCCCCACCAGGCCGTAGGTGAGGTGCGGGGCGAGCGGTTCGAGCAGGGCCTCCCGCAGGGCCACGGACGGGGCGGTGCGCTCGGCGGTGATCAGCACGCCGGCGGTGAGGGCGGCGGAGTAGAGGCAGAAGGCGAGGACGGCCGCCAGCGCGGGCACCAGCAGTCCCGGCAACCGCGCGAAGTCGCCTTCCCCGAAGGCGTCCCGGACCTGGGCCGCGGCCGCCGTCGCCAGGGCGAGCTGCGCGGCGTGCCACACCCGGCGCACCGGGCCCGGCTCGCCCCGGACCGGCGCGAGGAGGCCACCGGGGACGGCGACGAGTGCGGCCGCGCCCGGGGGAAGCAGGAGCGCGGCCGCGAAGAGCACCGGGGGCAGGGAAGCCCCCGTCCGTTCCCCTGCCGCGTAGACCACGGCCAGCACGGCCGCGGTCGCCCAGGGAGTGCCCTCGTGGGGGCCGGTGACGAGGGCGCCGCACGCCGACACCACGACGAGCGGGATGTACACCCGCGCCGCCGCGGGGAGCATCCGGACCGTCCGCTTCGCACGCACCCCACCGAGGCTAGGGGCGCGGCCGTCGCGCGGTGCGCGAGCGGCCGCGATTCCCGCCTTCGGGTGATCCCGGGTGACTTGCCTGTACGGGCTGCGTCAGCCGGCCGGGAAACCGGTCGGCGCGCTGCCGCCGTCCGCGGGCTCCGGCACCGGCGCCACCTCGCCCGCGCGGATCAGCTCGATCCGCGTGAGCACCTTGGACCGCAGGTCCGTGGGCACGTCGTCGTGCCCGCAGCAGCGCTTGACCAGCTTCTTGACGGCCTGCTCGAGGCCGTACTTCTCCAAGCAAGGGTGGCACTCGTCGAAGTGCTGCTTGAACTTGGCGCAGGCGTCGTCGGACATCTCGTTGTCCAGGTACTCGTAAAGGTGTTCGAGTACCTCGGAGCAGTCCGTCTCATGCGGGTTGCCGCAGCTCATGTGCCCGAGCCCTTCTCATCTCCCGCGCCCGCCGGGACGAGCCCGCGCTCCCGCGCGTAGTCCTCCAGCAACGAACGCAGCTGCCGCCGCCCCCGGTGCAGACGGGACATCACCGTACCGATGGGGGTTCCCATGATGTCGGCGATCTCCTTGTAGGCAAAGCCCTCGACGTCCGCGAGATAGACCGCGATCCGGAATTCCTCCGGGATCGCCTGCAGCGCCTGCTTCACATCCGAGTCCGGAAGGTGGTCCAGGGCCTGGGACTCGGCGGAGCGCAGACCCGTCGACATGTGCGACTCTGCGCGGGCCAGCTGCCAGTCCTCGATCTCCTCCGTGCCGCTGCGCTGGGGCTCGCGCTGCTTCTTGCGGTAGGAGTTGATGAAGCTGTTGGTGAGGATGCGGTACAGCCACGCCTTCAGGTTGGTGCCCTCACGGAACTGGTGGAACGACGCGTACGCCTTCGCGTACGTCTCCTGCACCAGGTCCTCGGCATCGGCCGGGTTGCGGGTCATGCGCAGCGCCGCCGAGTACATCTGGTCCAGGTACTCCAGGGCGTCCCGCTCGAAGCGCGCACTGCGCTCGACGTCGGACTCCGGAGTCACCTGCACCTCAGGCACCTCGGACGGGCTGTCGTCGTTGCCGCTGACCGGACCCACCTCCTCCATGACGGTCACGGGGCCGTAAGCGGACCCCACGCCATCGGAGGATATCCCGGGCGGGATCGGCGCGCTGTTCCTGTCCGCCCCGCCCATCGCCGGCCACTCCGGCCACGACAGGTAGGGCGCCTCGGCACGGGCGCGGCACTCGGCTCTGACCATCCGGCTGCCTTCCTCACTGTGCGTACGTTCTTTCGCGTGGACGCCTCGCACAACACGGGCCGCGCACCGCTCATTCCCGAAGCGGGGGCAGTTCCTCCAGCCAGCCCAGCACCGCGTCCGTGATGACGCTGAGTGCTGCCTCCTGGGTGAGGTCCGCGGACTTCGGCACGGCGAACCCGTGGTCGCCGTACGGCACCTCGACCGGCTCGTACCCCTCCGGGAACTCGTCGGGGCGGCCGAAGGGGTCGCGCCCGCCCTGCAGGGCCAGGACCGGCACCCCGGCGCCGGTCAGCTCGCCGGCCCGGGACTTCTCCGGCCTGCCCGGCGGGTGCAGCGGGAAGGACAGCGCCAGCACCGCGACCGCGCCGAGCTCCACCGCCGTACGGCAGGCCACCCGGGCGCCCGCGCTGCGGCCGCCGGAGACGACCGGCAGGCCGGGCCGGCTCAGTGCGGGCCACAGCGCCGTCCACGCGGTGTCCAGGGTCTTCGGCGCGGGCGCCAGCTTCTTGCCGGCCACCCGCCAGGGCTGCTCCACCAGCGCGACCGTCCAGCCGCGCGGCGGCAGGGCAGCGGCCAGGGCCTGCAGGTCACGGGCCTCGACACCGCCTCCCGCACCGTGGCCCAGCGCCACGACGGCGCGCGGCCGGCGGGCCCGGTGCCAGGTGACGCGGGCGTCCCCCACGGGCGTCGGCACGGTCTCCATGATCTCGCTCACAGCGGCCAGTCTGGCACCGCGGGCGATCAGAACAGCGTCGCCTCCTCGGGCGCCTCGATCGGCTCGACCAGCTCCGGCCCGTTGTTGCGGACGTTGCTCACCTCGGTGCGCACGGGGTACGCGCGCAGCAGGCCGGGCCGCGGCGGCACGAGCAGGCCGCGCAGGTCAGCGACGTCGGTGCGCGCGGGGTCGAGCCAGTCGTCCCAGTGCTCGGGGGTGATCCACAGCGGCATGCGCGGGTGGATCTCGGCCAGGGAGCGCGGGCCGCCGGGGCGCTCGAGGGCGTCGGCGAAGGGCTCGGTCTCGGCCTCGGTGGTGATGACGGTGCAGGTGGTCCACCACGCGCGCGGGTGCTCGTCGGGCAGGGTGCGGTCGCGCCAGAACTCGTACAGCCCGGCCATCGCGAAGACCGAGCCGTCGACGGGGGTGACGAAGTACGGCTGCTTGCGGGGCCGCTTCTTCCTCCCCTCCTCCTCCAGCTGCCGCTCGTCCTTGCCGGTGACCCACTCGAAGTAGCCGTCGGCGGGCAGCAGGCAGCGGCGCGAGGCGAAGGGGCGCCGGTAGGAGGACTTCTCGTGCACGGTCTCGGCCCGCGCGTTGATCATCTTCACGCCGACGTCGGGCGTCTTGGCCCAGCTGGGCACCAGCCCCCAGCGCAGGGTGCGCAGCTGGCGCACGATCTCGCCGGTCTCCTTGTCGGGCCGCTCCAGCACCGCGTAGGTGCTGTCGGTCGGCGCGACGTTCCAATTGGGGTCCAGCGCCTCGGTGGGATCCCATTTCCGCACGTCGAAGAGCCCGACGAGATCCTCGGGCCTCCGGCTGGCTGCATATCGACCGCACATGAGTGCCAGATTGCCACGGCGCGGACACAGCCGGGCGTCGTATGGTGCGGAACCGTGCAGCTCTTCGACTCCATCTTCGGCACCCAGCCCGCGCCCTCCCCCTGGTTGGTCGGCGCCACGGCGGCCGTCGCCCTGGCCGCGGTGCTGCCGCACGTCCTGTGGCGGCTGTCCCGCAACGCGATCACGATCGCCCACGAAGGCGGTCACGGCCTGGTCGCCCTGCTGTCCGGACGCCGTCTGCAGGGCATCCGGCTGCACTCGGACACCTCGGGCCTGACCGTCTCCCGCGGCAAGCCGTACGGCCTCGGCATGATCCTCACCGCGGCGGCCGGCTACACCGCGCCGTCCCTGCTGGGTCTCGGCGGGGCCCTGCTGCTCGCGGCAGGGCACATCACGGCACTGCTGTGGGGGGCGACGGCCCTGCTGCTGGTGATGCTGGTGATGATCAGGAACGCGTACGGGGTGCTGACCGTCTTCGTGACCGGCGGCCTCTTCCTGCTGGTGTCCTGGCTGACCGAGCCCGGGGTCCAGGCGGCCTTCGCCTACCTGGTGGTGTGGTTCCTGCTGTTCGGGGGCGTACGTCCGGTCCTGGAGCTCCAGCGCAAGCGGCGCGGTGGTGCGGCGCCCGGATCGGACGCGGACCAGCTGGCCCGGCTGACGCACACCCCGGCGGCGCTGTGGATGCTGTTGTTCTACGCGGTGGCGCTGCTGTCGCTGTTCGGCGGCGGCCGCTGGCTGGTGGGTCTGTAGGCCTTGCGAGCGGGTATCTGTTTCCTTCAGGTTTCGTCCGCTTTGTGAGCGATTCGCCTTCTCCTTGAGCCACTACGCTGGGGGCCATGACCGGTAACCCCGCGCACACCGCCCTGTGGCCCGCGCCGCTCGCGTCCGCCCCCGTCCACGCGACGGTCACCGTGCCCGGATCCAAGTCGGTCACCAACCGCGCCCTGGTGCTCGCGGCGCTCGCCTCCGAGCCGGGCTGGCTGCGCCGCCCGTTGCGCAGCCGCGACACCGTGCTGATGGCCGACGCGCTGCGCACCATGGGCGTCCAGATCGACGAGGTGGTCAATCCCTACGGCGGCGAGGCCTGGCGGGTCATCCCGGCGGGGCTGCACGGGCCGGCCTCCGTCGACGTCGGCAACGCCGGCACGGTGATGCGGTTCCTGCCGCCGGTCGCCGCGCTCGCCGACGGACCGGTGCACTTCGACGGCGACCCGCGCAGCCACGAGCGCCCGCTGAACGGGGTCATCGACGCGCTGCGCACGCTGGGCGCCCGCATCGACGACGAGGGCCGCGGCGCGCTGCCGCTGACCGTGCACGGCGGCGGGGCGCTGGACGGCGGCCCGGTGTCGGTCGACGCGTCCTCGTCCTCCCAGTTCGTCAGCGCCCTGCTGCTGTCCGGCCCCCGCTTCAACCAGGGCGTCGAGGTGCGGCACACCGGCCCGACGCTGCCGTCGCTGCCGCACATCAAGATGACCGTGGAGATGCTGCGGCGCGCCGGAGCCAAGGTCGACACCCCGGAGAACGGCGGCGAGCCCGACGTGTGGCGGGTCGACGCCGGCGCGCTGCTCGGCGTCGACCTCACCGTCGAGCCGGACCTCTCCAACGCCCAGCCCTTCCTCGCCGCCGCGCTGGTC
Source organism: Streptomyces sp. NPDC059718 (assembly GCF_042733315.1). Taxonomy (NCBI): domain Bacteria; kingdom Bacillati; phylum Actinomycetota; class Actinomycetes; order Kitasatosporales; family Streptomycetaceae; genus Streptomyces; species Streptomyces sp. NPDC059718. Next base: position 83,620 of record NZ_JBHWGA010000028.1, on the reverse strand, counting down.
ACCGGCGGCCGTGTGGTCATCCCCGACTGGCCGCGGCGCACCACCCAGCCCGGTGACGCGCTGCGCGAGCTGTTCACCCGGATGGGCGGTTCGTGCGAGCTGACGGACACGGGCCTGGTCTTCACCGGCTCCGGCCGGATCCACGGCATCGACGCCGACCTGTCGGACGTCGGCGAACTCACGCCCGGCATCGCGGCGGTCGCCGCGCTCGCCGACTCCGAGTCCGTGCTGCGCGGCGTGGGTCACCTGCGGCTGCACGAGACCGACCGGCTGGCCGCGCTGAGCAAGGAGATCAACGAGCTCGGCGGCGACGTCACCGAGACCGAGGACGGACTGCGCATCCGGCCGCGGCCGCTGCGCGGCGGCGTCTTCCACACCTACGAGGACCACCGGCTGGCCACCGCGGGCGCCGTGCTGGGCCTCGCCGTCGACGGCGTCCGGGTCGAGAACGTCGCGACCACCGGCAAGACCCTCCCCGACTTCCCCGAGATGTGGACGGCCATGCTGGGCACGGCACCGGCGGCCTCCGCGTCCCCGGTGCGGGCCTGAACCATGCGGCGCTACGGCAAGCACACCGACGAGGACGACGTCCGGGTCCGCCCGAACCGCAAGGGGAACCGTCCCCGCACCAGCATCCGGCCCAAGCACGAGGACGCCGAGGAGGGCTTCGTCCTCACCATCGACCGCGGCCGCATCACCTGCCTCGTCGAGGACCGGACGATCACCGCGATGAAGGCCCGTGAGCTGGGCCGCAAGGGCATCGCGGTCGGCGACCGGGTCGGCATCGTCGGCGACCTGACCGGCGACAAGGACACACTCGCGCGCATCGTGCGCGTCGAGGAGCGCACCTCGGTGCTGCGCCGCACCGCCGACGACACCGATCCGTACGAGCGGGTCGTCGTCGCCAACGCCGACCGGCTCGCCATCGTCACCGCCCTCGCCGACCCCGAGCCGCGCCCCCGGCTCATCGACCGCTGCCTGGTGGCGGCGTACGACGCCGGGCTCGAGCCGCTGCTGGTGCTCACCAAGTCCGATCTCGCCTCGGCGGAACCGCTGCTGGAGACGTACGCGCCCCTGGGCGTCCCCTACGTCGTCACCAGCCACGAGAACTTCGACGCCGACGCGACGGCGGCCGTCCGCGAGCACCTCAAGGGCCGGATCACCGCCTTCGTCGGCCACAGCGGCGTCGGGAAGACCACCCTGGTCAACGCCCTGGTGGAGCGTCAGCGCGCGACCGGCCTCGTCAACGCGGTCACCGGACGGGGCAGGCACACCACCACCTCGGCGCTCGCGCTGCCGCTCAGCGGCGCGGAGGGCTGGGTCATCGACACCCCGGGGGTGCGCTCCTTCGGCCTCCACCACGTCGATCCGTCCCGGGTCATCCACGCCTTCCCCGATCTGGAGCCGGGCACGGAGGACTGTCCGCGGGCCTGCAGCCACGACGAACCCGACTGCGCGCTGGACGCCTGGGTCGCCGACGGGCACGCGGAACCCGCCCGGTTGTTCTCGCTGCGGCGGCTGCTCGCGACGCGTGAGCGCAAGGAAGGGGACTGAGACGCCATTTCCGGGCATGCTGTGTGATGATCGCTCATCGACAGACGGAAACGGGAGGGCGTTCGATGGCCTGGCTCCTCGTGGTGGTCGCTGGACTCCTCGAAACCGGCTTCGCGGTCTGCCTCAAGCTCTCCCACGGGTTCACCCGCCTGTGGCCGACCATCGCCTTCTGCGCCTTCGCGCTCGGCAGCTTCGGCCTGCTCACGCTCGCCCTGAAGAAGCTGGACGTCGGGGCCGCGTACGCGGTGTGGACGGGCATCGGGGCCTCCGGGACCGCGATCTACGGCATGGCCTTCCTCGGCGACGTCGTCTCGACCCTGAAGCTGATCTCCATCAGCCTGGTCGTGCTGGGCGTCATCGGGCTCCAGCTCTCCGGCTCCACCCATTGACCGCCCCGGCCGGTCCGCGCCGGGGGCCGGGCCGCGCCCGTCACCAGCCGCGCTGGAGCAGTCCCCGGACCAGCCGGGCGACCCGCCGGCACGCCTCCTCGTCGGAGGCCGCGGGCGCGACGACGTAGGAGACGGTGACGCGCACCGCGGTCTCGCAGGCCCAGTCGGCCTCGGCCCGGTCGAGTCTGGGGAAGCGCCGCCCCAGCACGGTCGCGGCGCGCGCCCGGAAGCCGTCGAGGAGTTCGGCCGGGGCGAGCGGGGCGTCGTCCCCCCGCTGCCGCCGGCCCGGCAGCCGCGGCACGGGCACCGGCACGACGGCCGCCGCGGGGACCCGGTCCCCTCGGCAGCCGGTGAGCAACGCGCGCACCAGCGGGCTGCGGCGGGCACTGTGCAGGGTCCAGGCGGTCGCGGCGGCGAAGCAGTCGCCGGCGTCGGCGCCCTGCCGCCCGGCGGCGTCCAGGGCACGCTCCACGCCCGCCAGGAACGCCTCCGCCTCCCGCCGCGCCAGGGCTCTCGCGAGCCCCTCCTTGGTGCCGAACTCGTTGTAGAGGGTCTGCCGCGACACCCCGGCCGTGGCCGCGACGTCGACCATCCTGATCGTCGCCCACGAGCGGTCGCCCAGTGCGGACAGCGCCGCGTCCAGGAGTGATTCACGCGCTGTCGGCACGATCGCCTCCAAGCGGTCTCAAGCGGGTCTCGAGCGGTCTCCACCGGTACCGAGCGGCCTCAGGGGGCTGTGGGCCAGAATTGACGGGCCGTCGGTCCGTGTCAACCCTCCCCGCGTACCCTGCGTGACCTCGACCTGCCGCGATCGATACTGTTCGCTCCATGCCCGACTTCAACGACGATCTGCGCCTCGCGCACATCCTTGCCGACGCCGCCGACGCCGCCACCATGGAGCGCTTCAAGTCCCTGGACCTCAAGGTCGAGACCAAGCCCGACATGACGCCGGTCAGCGAGGCGGACAAGCGCGCCGAGGAACTGATCCGCAGTCAGCTCGGGCGGGCCAGGCCGCGCGACGCCGTGCTCGGCGAGGAGTACGGCACGGAGGGCAGCGGTCCGCGGCGCTGGATCGTCGACCCGATCGACGGCACCAAGAACTACGTCCGCGGGGTGCCCGTGTGGGCCACCCTGATCGCGCTCATGGTGCGCGGGGAGCGGGGCGACGAGGGCGTGGTCGGCATGGTGTCCGCGCCCGCCCTGGGGCGCCGCTGGTGGGCGGTGAAGGGCGGCGGGGCGTACACCGGGCGCAGCCTGTCCTCGGCCACGCGGCTGCGGGTGTCGCAGGTGAGCCGGCTGGCGGACGCCTCCTTCGCGTACTCCTCGCTGAGCGGCTGGGAGGAGCAGGGCCGCCTGGACGGCTTCCTCGACCTGACCCGGTCCTGCTGGCGGACGCGCGCCTACGGTGACTTCTGGCCCTACATGATGGTCGCCGAGGGCGCCGTGGACATCTGCGCCGAGCCCGAACTGAGCCTGTGGGACATGGCGGCGAACGAGGTGATCGTGCGCGAGGCCGGAGGGCGCTTCACCAGCCTGGACGGGACCGCGGGACCGTACGGCGGGAACGCGGCGGCGTCCAACGGGCTGCTGCACGAGGACATGCTCGACTTCCTGAACCGCCCGTAACCGACCGCTCCCTCACACTACCGATCACCCTCCGCGCGCCCCTTGCTGCGGACCGCGGCGCATGTGAACATGAGAATGCGTGAGCTTGTGCATTTGTGAAACGATTCTCAAGACGGCCACGACGCAGCCCGAGGGGTATCCCATGCTCGTACGCGACGCCATGAGCACGGTCGTTCTCACGGTCGGTCCCGCCCACACCCTCCGCCAGGCCGCCCGGCTGATGTCCGCCCGACGGGTGGGCGCGGCGGTGGTACTCGATCCCGACACCTGCGGTCTCGGCATCCTGACCGAGCGCGACATCCTCAACGCCATCGGTGCGGGGCTCGACCCCGACCGCGAACTCGCCGCCGCCCACACCACCACCGACGTGGTCTTCGCCGCGCCCCAGTGGACCCTCGAAGAGGCGGCCGCCGCGATGGTACGCGGCGGCTTCCGGCACCTGGTGGTGCTGGACGACCGCAACCCGGTCGGCATGGTCTCCGTACGCGACATCGTGCGCTGCTGGCAGCCCGCACGCGCCCTGGCCGGCTGACGGCCGGGAGATGGATCGGAGGGGGCCGGGTGCCTGGACGCACCCGGCCCCCTCCGGGCCTATGGGGCGGACGCCGGTCAGCCGCGCAGGGCCTGGACGGCGGCCTCCAGCCGCTTGCCGAAGTCCTCGTCGGCACGGCGGAAGTTGCCGATCGCGCGCTCGGCGATGTCGTCGCGCGAGACCTTGGCGATGAATCCGGAGAGGTTGGCGACCAGGCGCTCCTGCTCCTCCTGCGACATCAGCCGGTAGAGGTTGCCGGCCTGCACGAAGTCGTCGTCCTCGGCGTGCGAGGGCGCCTGGTGGTTGCCGGTGGACCCGGCGGCCGCGGTGGCCGACCACAGGGGACGGCCGGTCTGCGCCGGGCCGCCGAAGCTGTTCGGCTCGTAGTTCCTGGCCCCGCCGTGGCGGCCGTCGTAGAGCGCCCCGTCGCGGCCGTGGGTGCGCGCCTGGGTCGCGTGCGGGCGGTTCACCGGCAGGTGGTCGGCGTTGATGCCGACGCGGTAGCGGTGGGCGTCGCCGTAGGCGAACAACCGGCCCTGCAGCATCTTGTCCGGGGACGGGCCGATGCCGGGCACGAAGTGCGCCGGGGAGAAGATCGACTGCTCGACCTCGGCGAAGATGTTCTGCGGGTTGCGGTTGAGCTCCAGCCTGCCGATCTCGATCGGCGGGTAGTCCTCGTGCGGCCACACCTTGGTGAGGTCGAACGGGTTGAAGCGGTAGGCCGCCGCCTCGGCCGCGGGCATGATCTGCACCTGCACGGTCCAGCTCGGGAACTCGCCGCGCTCGATCGCCTCGCGCAGGTCGCGCTGGTGGGAGTCCGGGTCCTCACCGGCGAGCCGGTTGGCCTCCTGCTGGGTGAGGTTCTGGATGCCCTGGTCGGTCTTGAAGTGGTACTTGACCCAGAAGACCTCGCCGGCCTCGTTGTTCCACTGGTAGGTGTGCGAGCCGTAGCCGTTCATGTGGCGGTAGCTCGCCGGGATGCCGCGGTCACCGAACAGCCACGTCACCTGGTGCGTCGACTCCGGCGACAGCCCCCAGAAGTCCCAGACGTTGTCCGCCTCCTGGGAGCCGGTGTACGGGTCGCGCTTCTGGGTGTGGATGAAGTCGGGGAACTTGATGGCGTCCTTGATGAAGAACACCGGGGTGTTGTTGCCGACGAGGTCGTAATTGCCCTCCTCGGTGTAGAACTTCAGCGCCCAGCCGCGCGGGTCACGCACCGCGTCCGCCGCACCCAGGTTGCCGGCCACGGTGGAGAACCGCAGGAAGGTCCCGGTCTGCTTGCCGACCTCGGACAGGAACGCCGCCCGCGTGTACCTCGTCACGTCCGCGGTCACCGTGAACGTGCCGTAGGCGCCCGCCCCGCGGGCGTGCACCACGCGCTCCGGGATCCGCTCCCGGTTGAAGTGCGCGAGCTTCTCCAGCAGCTGCTGGTCCTGGACCAGGACCGGTCCCCCGGGGCCCGCGGTCTCGCTGTTCTGGTTGTCCGCGACCGGGGCGCCCGCCTCCGTGGTCAGCGGGCCGGTCTCCTGAACCGTCACGTGCTTCTCCCTGGGTTGGTGCTGTGCCGTGGCTTACGCCGGATGCGATCCTACGATAGACAGAGTCCAAGTCAAGAAGAGCCCCAAACTCGTACCTGGTCGGAATACGGACTGTCACTGTTAAGCTGTTGCCATCCCACTGATAGGTGAAATGGAATGAGTGACCTGCTGGAACGACTGCGCGGCCGCGGATGGCGCATGACCGCGCAGCGGCGCGTCGTGGCCGAGGTCCTGGACGGCGACCACGTCCACCTGACCGCCGACGAGGTGCACGCCCGCGCGGCGGCCCGGCTGCCCGAGATCTCCCGCGCGACCGTCTACAACACCCTGGGCGAACTGGTGTCGCTCGGCGAGGTCATAGAGGTCGCCACCGACGGCCGCGCCAAGCGCTACGACCCCAACGCCCACCGCCCGCACCAGCACCTGGTGTGCTCCAGCTGCGGCACCGTCCGCGACGTCCACCCGCACGGCAACCCGCTGGCGGACCTGCCCGACGCGGAGCGTTTCGGGTTCACCGTCTCCCAGGTCGAGGTCACCTACCGGGGCCTGTGCCCCGCCTGCGCCTGACGCTGCGCGGCCCGCCGCACGCGTTCCGCGGCCTTCCGCACCCCGGGCTCCGGCCGGGTGCGGCCCACCCACACCGTCTCCACCGGCACCTGGCCGGCGACCTTGGAGAGCGCCTCGAAGGCCTCCCTGGCCACCCCGGCGTCCGGGTCCACGGCCAGCGGCGCCAGCTGCCGCAGCAGCCCCTCCCGCGGGACGAGCCGTCCCGCCGCGCGCACCGCGGCACGGCGCACCACGGGCGGCCACGGGGTGCGCACCTCACGGGCCAGCCGCAGCAGCAGCGGCGCGTCCGAGGCGTCCCCGCACTCCCCCAGCCCCGTCACCAGCCCGGCCACCAGCCGCGGCGGGCTCTGCGGGCCGCAGCGCAGCAGCTGCCTGCGGTACGCCAGCGCCGGGGGCTCTCCCCTGCTGTACAGCCGCCAGCGGGCCTGGGCGCGGACGATCCGCGCCGGGTCGGCCAGCGGCGCGGTCAGCCGGGCCGCCGGCACGTCGTCCGGCAGCGCCGCGACCGCCAGTTCCCGCACGGCCGCCGAGCGCGCCCACAGCAGCCGCCCCGCCTGGTCCGGGTCCATCTGCAGCAGCCGCTCGGCGCACATCCTGCGGCACATCTGGTCCGGGTCGCGCAGCGCCGTGCGCACCAGGTCCCCGCGGACGAACTCGCCGAGTTCCAGGGCCAGCTCGACCCCGAAGCGCCGGGTCAGCGGGTCCGTGTCGGCGGCCAGCGCACGCACCGCCCGCCGGGCCTCGGGCGCCGCCAGCACCCCGCGGTACGCCTCGGGGGTGTGCGTCGCCCGGCTCCGTCCGCGCAGCCTCAGCAGCAGCCGTACGGCCGCGGCGGCCTCGTCCGGGGCGGTACGGCGCAGCAGCGCCTCCAGGGCCCGGTCGCGGACCTGGTCCACCCAGTCCGCCGTCCGCAGCGCCAGGGCGGAGGCCACCAGCGGCCCGCCGTGCACCGCCAGCTCCTCCACGGCGGCCTGCCGGACGCGGCCGTCCCGGTCCATCGCGGCCAGCAGCAGGCGCAGCGGTTCGCTCTCGCCGGGCGCCGGTGGCGTGCCCCCCTGCACCCGGGCGGCACGGTCGAGCAGCAGCCACAGCCGGGGCGGCGCCGCGGCCAGCGCCTTGAGCGCCGCCGCGCGGTCGTAGGCGGCCTCCTCGTCGTCGGCGGCGCTCCGCAGCTCGCGCAGCAGGCCCTCCGCCTCGGCGGCCGCGCACAGGCGACCCCACCGCGTCACATCCCTGAGTTCCGTCGGCCGCCGCTTACGCCGCCTGCGCAGCAACCCCGCCTCCTCGCGCCGCCTGAGGGCCTGTCCTCAGGATCGCGCGCCGGCGCCGGCGGGCCCAGGATCGTCCGCACCCTTTTGCCCGAACCATGCCTGGCCTGTACCCAACGCATACGAGAAGGGCCCGGAAGCCATGGCTTCCGGGCCCTTCTCTTCAGTAGCGGGGACAGGATTTGAACCTGCGACCTCTGGGTTATGAGCCCAGCGAGCTACCGAGCTGCTCCACCCCGCGTCGTTGTGTCTTTAGACTACCCTCCCGGCGCTGAGCAGCGCAAATCGCTTCTCACGCGGACAGCTCGTGCTCCAGGGCGTCGGTCAGCCGGGCCGCCCGCTCGGCCACCTCGGCGGGGCCGCACTCCACCGCGCGGGCGCACCACGCCTGGGCGTCCGCGAGCTGTCCGTGCCGCGCGGCCAGCAGCGCCAGCCGCAGCGCGGCGCGTCCGTGGCCCGCGTCGGCGGCACGCGTCCACCACAGGGCGGCCTCCGGCTCCGCGCCCTCGCGGGCGAGGAGCAGCCCGAGGTTGAAGGCCCCGTTGCGGCTGCCGCCCTCGGCGGCCTCCCGGTACCAGTGGGCGGCGTCCACGACGTCCCCGCGCTTGGCGGCGCACATGCCGAGCCGCACCTGGGCACGGCGGTGCCCCTGGCCGGCGGCGCGGGCATACCACTCCTCGGCCTCGGTCTCGGCCTCCTGCGTGCCCTGCGCGTCCAGCAGCGCGCCGAGCCGGAAGGCGCCCTCCGGGCTGCCGCCGCCCGCCGCGCAGCGCAGGTGGCGCTCGGCGCCGTGCGCGTCGCCCTCCTTCTGCAGGGCGATGGCCACCTGGAGCGCGGCCTCGCCGTGACCGCTGGCCGCGGCACGCTCGTACCAGCGCCGCGCGGTGGCGTCGTCACCGCGCCCGGCGTACAGGATGCCGAGGTTGAAGGCGGCGTCCACGCTGCCCGCCTCCGCTGCCTTGGAGAACCAGGGTTCGGCGCCCGCCGCGTCACCGCGCTGCAGCAGGAGCACCGCGAGCGCGTTGGCCGCCTCGCGGTGCCCGGTGTAGGCGGCCTTGCGGTACCACTGCTCGGCCTGGGCGGTGCGGCCCTGACCGGCGCAGAGCAGACCGAGGTTGAAGGCGCCGTTGATGTCACCCGCCTCGAGCGCGGCCCGGTACCACCGCTCGGCGGTCTGGGTCTCGCCCTCCTGGGCGTGCAGCGCGCCCAGGGCGTTGGCGGCGTTGCCGTCGCCGGCGTTGGCGGCACGCCGCCACCAGGTGGCGGCCCCGTCGACGTCACCGGCGTCGCGCAGCAGGAAGCCGAGCGCGCAGGCGGCGCGCGGCTCCCCGTCGCGGGCGGCGGTCAGGTACCAGCGCTTGGCCTCCTCGAACTCGCCGCGCTCCTCCAGGAGCGTGCCGAGGCGCAGGGCGGCCCTGCGGTGCCGGCGGGCGGCGGCCTGCCGGTACCACTGCTCGGCCTCGCGCTCCTCGCCGCGCTCGGCGCAGATGCCGGCGAGCCGGTAGGCGGCCTCGCGGTGGCCGTGCTCGGCGGCGGCGTGGAACCAGCGCTCGGCGCCGACGTCGCGCCGGTGGTCCAGGAGGTCGGCCAGCGCGTACGCGCCCAGGGTGTGCCCGGACTCGGCGGCCTGGCGCAGCCAGTACTCCGCGCCGGGCTCGTCGCCGCGCTCGCGGAAGTGCCGCCCGAGCGCGTGCGCGGCCGCGGCGGAACCGGCGACCGCCGCGATGCGCCACCAGGCGGCGGCCTCGTCGGCGTAGCCGCGCTGGTGCAGCAGCAGGCCCAGGTTGTTGGCGGCGGGGCGGTCCCCTCCGGCGGCGGCGCCTCGCAGATGGGGCTCGGCGCCCTCGAGGTCGCCGCGGCGCAGCAGCAGGGTGCCCAGGACGCTCATGGCCCCGATGTCGCCGTGCTCGGCGGCCCGCCGGTGGCGCGCCTCGAGCTCGGCCTCCTCGCGCGCCTCAAGGGTCTCCTCGTCCGGGAGGTCGGACTCGATGAGGCGCTCCTCGTCGAGACCGCCCACCCGCGGACCGGGCAGCAGGTCGGCGACGGCCGGCACCAGCGCGGCCCCGGCCGCGGGCACGGTCGTCCGCCCCGCGGACCCGGGATCCCGGATCTGACGAGCCTTCAGCAGCCTTGCACCATCCCCCATGAGGTCCATCGTCGCATCACCCGTACCCGCAGTACACCTGGTATGCGGCAAACCTGCAGAGTTCAGCCGATCCCAGTTGGTCACTTCGTAGGTCACTACAGCGTTTTGTCGACTTCCCGACATGATGCCAACCGAAACCTCTGCGGTACGAGTTCCCCCCTACAAGTGAAAGGGCCCGGAGTCTATTGACTCCGGGCCCTCTCCAACAGTAGCGGGGACAGGATTTGAACCTGCGACCTCTGGGTTATGAGCCCAGCGAGCTACCGAGCTGCTCCACCCCGCGTCGGTGGAACAACAGTACCACGACGCGGGGTGGGCCCCGTCAGCCCTGCGGGCCCGCCTGCTGCTCGGCCTCCTGGGCCCGCTTCAGCGCGTCGGCGAGATCCTTCTGCGCCTGGCCGTACGCGCCCCAGTCGCCCTCCTTGAGCGCCTTCTGACCCGCGTCGTACGCCTGCTGGGCGTCCTCCAGGGCCTGGGCGACCGTCGGATTGCCGGAGGCCGGCGGCTGGGTGCCCCCGCCCGTCTCCGGTGGCGTCTCGGGCGTGCCGCCGTCCGAGCCGAAGACCGCGTCGAGCGCCTGCGCGAGCGTGTCCTCGAACTCGGTCTGGCCGCCGTAGCTCACCAGCACCTTCTTCAGCAGCGGGTAGTTGGTGCCCGCGCCGCGGACGTAGACCGGCTCGACGTACAGCAGCCCGCCGTCGAGGGGCACGGTCAGCAGGTTGCCGTACTCGACCTCCGAGTCACCGCCCTTGAGCAGCCTGATCTTCTCCGCCACGTCGGGGTCGGAGTTGAACTGGCTCTGCACCTGCTGCGGTCCGGACACCGTGGTGTTCGACGGCAGCTTCAGCACCCTGATCGCGCCGTACTCCGGACTCTTCGCGTCCGCGTCGACCGCCATGAAGGCGCTGAGGTTCTCGCGCTTGTTCGGCGTGAAGGTCGTGGTGAGCGAGAACGCCTGGTCGTTCTGGCCGGGCATCTTCAGGCTCAGGTAGTACGGCGGCACCGACTTGCCGGTCCTGGCGGCCGGGTCGTTGGGCACCGCCCACACCTCACTGCCGCTGTAGAAGGTCGACGCCTTGGTGACGTGGTAGCGCGTCAGCAGCTCGCGCTGCACCTTGAACAGGTCCTGCGGGTAGCGCAGATGCGCCATCAGCGCGTCGTCGATCGCCGTCTTGGGCTTGACCGTGTCCGGGAAGGCCTTCATCCAGGTCTTCAGCACCGGGTCCTCGGTGTCCCACTGGTAGAGCGTGACCTTGCCGCTGTACGCGTCGACGGTCGCCTTCACCGAGTTGCGGATGTAGTTGACCTGGTTCTGCTGCGCCAGCACGGCGCGCTGCCCGTCGGTCAGCGAGTCCGCGGTGGTGTCGCCCAGCGTCGTGCGCGACGAGTACGGGTAGCCGTTGCTCGTCGTGTAGGCGTCGACGATCCACACGATCCGGCCGTCGACGACCGCCGGGTAGGAGTCGCCGTCGATCGTCAGCCAGGGCGCGACCGCCTCGACCCGCTCCTTGGGCATGCGGTTGTACAGGATCTGCGAGTCGTCGCCGACGGCGCCGGAGTAGAAGATCTGCGGCTCGCCGAAGGACACCGCGTAGGCGAGCCTGGTCACCGGGTTCTTCAGGCCGACGCCGCTCTTGGCGGTGTACGTGTACGGCTTCTCGCCGCTGTCGTCGGTGTAGTCGATCTCCGGCGTGGACTTGTCGCCGACGATCGACCACTGCTTGGTCTGCTCGCCGTAGTAGATCCGCTGCTGGTACGTCCCGAGGTCGCCCTTGGTCGGCAGGTTGTACTCGGTGAAGTCCGGCTCGCCGCTGGCGGTCGTGGTGGTGCCCTTGGCCGCCACCATGCCGTAGCCGTGCGTGTACTTGAAGTGGTCGTTGATCCAGCTGTGCTGCGGGATGCCCTCGAGGTTCAGCTCCCGCAGGCCCACCACGGTGTCCTGCTCCTTGCCGTCGATCGTGTAGCGGTCGACGTCGAGCGTGGACGGGAACGCGTAGTAGCCGCGCACCTTCTGCAGCTGCTGGTAGGTCGGCGAGACCACGTTCGGGTCCAGCAGGCGGATGGACGCCGCCGTGTCGGCGTCGCTGCGCAGCTTCTCCTTGCCGTCGCCGCTCGTGCCCGAGTAGTCCGTCACGTCGGCGTGGTCGATGCCGTACGCCTCACGCGTGGCGTCGATGTTCTTCTGGATGTACGGCTGCTCCTTGGCGGCCTCGTTCGGCTGCACCTGGAACTTCTGCACGATCGCCGGGTACAGGCCGCCGATCAGGATCGCCGACAGCACCATCAGGCCGAAGCCGATCAGCGGCAGCGACCAGGTGCGCCGCCACAAGGTGGCGAAGAACAGGAGCGCGCAGATGATGGCGATGGCGAACAGGATCGTCTTGGCCGGCAGGTAGGCGTTGGCGTCCACGTAGCGCAGGCCCGTCCAGTCGCCCGACCTGAGGTTGCCGGACTTCACCGCCAGCGAGTAGCGGTCCAGCCAGTACGCGACCGCCTTCAGGGTGACGAACAGGCCCAGCAGCACCGACAGGTGCCCGGTCGCCGCCGCCGTCGCCCGGCCGCCCGGGGAGGTGAGCCGCAGGCCCCCGTACAGGTAGTGCACCAGCGCCGCCGCCAGCAGCGACAGCACGACCGCCGCGAAGCCGAAGCTCAGCAGGAAGCGGTACCAGGGCAGGTCGAAGGCGTAGAAGGAGATGTCCACATGGAACTGCGGGTCCTTGGTGCCGAACGACGTGGAGTTCGTCCACAGCAGCCATGTGCGCCACTGGCTGGAGGCCGAGGCTCCGGCGATCAGCCCCACGAGCGCGCAGACGGTGAGCAGCACCCACTTCTTGTAGGGGGCGATGCCCATCCGGTAGCGGTCGAGGCTCTGCTGCTCCATCGACATCGCGCTGAGCGGCGGCCGGAGCCGGTGCGCGAGGTACACGTTGACGCCGACGGCGGCGGCCATCAGCAGACCGAAGACGAAGAACAGGCCGATCTTGGTCCACAGGGTGGTGGTGAAGACCGAGGAATAGTGGACGGAGCGGTACCAGAGCCAGTCGGTCCAGAAACCCGAGAACATGACGAAGGCCATGGCCAGCACGGCCAGGACGCCCAGGGTCATGAGCAGTGTCCGGGCTCGCCGCGACGGGCGGCCCACTCTGATCCGCGGCCCGTGCGGACCCCCGCCGCGGTCCGGCATCTGGAATACCAAGGTGCGCACCTCGAAGTGTCGGTCTCCGTCGGACGCCCTACCGGCGCCCACTGATGCAACTTACTCAGCGTTTACTCAGTTCCCCAAGGCTCCCGATTGGGGATGCGGGTCACAGAACAGGCAGGATATTGAGCATGTCCAACAACACGTCCGAGGGTGCGCCGCTCACCGCGAACCCACTCACCCGTGCCGTCCTGGAAATCGACGACTACGCGTCCGGTCTGGGCTGGGACCAGCCCGCCCGGCTCTTCGCCCTCGTCGACACCGCGGCGCTGCGCGTACAGGAGCCCAAACTGGCCGAGGAACTCGGCCTCGGCGACGGGACAGCCGCGGGGCTGACCCCGATCGAGCAGGACGAGCTGCCGCCGGGCGCCGCGCTGGACGAGTTCCTGGCCACCATCGCCTGGCCCGGCGTCGTCAGCGGCTGCGCGCTCACCGTGGAGCGGCTGATGCTGCCGCCGTCCGCGGAGGAGTCCATCCCGAAGGGGCTGGACGACGCCGCGCTGGCCCGCTGGGTCGCCGGGCACCCCGACCGCCAGGAGGTCCGCATGACGGTGGGCGTGCTGCGGGACGGCTCCCGGGAGTCGGCGGTGCGGCTGCGCGAGAAGGACTCCCCCACCGAGGTGCTGACCGGTTCCGCGCTGGTGCCGGGGCTGGCCGACGCCCTGGCGGCGACCTTCGAGGACTGACGCCGACGGCCCCGGGGGCTCCCCGGGGCCGTCGGGCCGTACGGATGCGGATGCGTCCGGGCTCAGCCCGTCGTGCAGGAGGGCAGGGCCGACGTCTTGCCGTCGCGGATGTCCTTGAGCGCGTCCAGGGCGTCGTCGATGGTCTTCACCTTGACCAGGGTGAGGCCGCTCGGGGTGTCGGTCGCCGCCTCCGCGCAGTTGTCGGCGGGGGTCAGGAAGTACTCGGCGCCCTTCTGCCGGGCGCCGATGGTCTTCATGTCTATGCCGCCGATGGGACCGACCTTGCCCTCGTCGTCGATCGTGCCGGTGCCCGCGACGAACTTGCCGCCGGTGAGGTCCTCCGGGGTGAGCTTGTCGACGATGCCCAGCGCGAACATCAGGCCGGCGCTCGGGCCGCCGACGTCCGCCAGCTTGATGTCGATCTTGAACGGGAAGGTGTGCTCGACACCGGCCTGGATGCCCACGACCGCCCGGGCCTCGCCGTCGTCGTCCGACTTCGCCGTGGTGATGGTCACGTCCTGGGTGGCGTCGCCCTTGGCGCCCTTGGGCACGACGGTGAAGACCACCTTCTGCCCCGGCTGGTGCTTGGTGACGAGCGATGCGACGTCGCCCGCCGCCTTGACCGGATCGCCGTCCACGGCCTTGATCACGTCTCCGGCGTGCAGCTCGCCCTCGGCCGGGGCGCCCTTGACCACGGCGGAGACGATCACCCGGGAACCGACGGGTATGCCGAGCTCGTCGAGCGCGGCGACCTTCGCGCTGTCCTGGGACTGCGTGAACTCCTCGGCGTTCTCCTGGTCGGCCTCCTCGGCCGTCTGCCCCTTGGGGTAGAGCGTGTCGTGCTCGACGACCTTCTGGTCGTGCGCCAGCCAGCCGACGACCGCCTCGACCAGGTTCATCGAGTAGTCCGCACTCGTCACCCGTACCGTGGTCATGTTGAGGTGACCGCTGGTCGGGTACGTCTTGTGCCCCGAGATCTGCAGCACCGGAGCCCCGCCGTGCGACCCGAGCGTGTTCACCGTCGGACCCGGCGACATCTCCGCGTACGGCACGGGCCACAGGAGCGCGACACACAGCAGCGCTATCAGGGTCAGGGTCGATGCGAGCAGCGTCGCGGTGCGGCGTGGCATGGAACGACAGTACGGTACGGAACCCGCAGCCGCCCCGTGGGGCCTCAGGCCGGGCCGCCCGATCCGGTGCGCTGCATGGCCTCGCGGAAACGCTCGTAATCGGCGAGCGAGGCGCCGTCCCCGGTGGACCGCGTACGCGCCGCCCAGCTTCCCCAGACGGCCGCGGCGATCGCGGCGACCAGCGGGATGAGCAACCATGCGAGCGCTGCCACTTCGGCCTCCTGGACGCGCATGCCGATCAAGAACTATGAGCAGACTAATCTTCTGCTGCTACAACGTTCAGAGTGGGTGGCAGGTTACGCAACCGCAGGTGGGCCACTCAGTGGCGAGGCGGGCGCCGGCCGCCCTCCCCCGGGGGTCAGTGGGCGCAGGCGCCGACCCACTCCTCGGTGCCGTCGGCGAAGGCCTGGTGCTTCCAGATCGGGACCTCGCGCTTGAGGTCGTCGATGAGCCGCCGGCAGGCGGCGAAGGCCTCGGCCCGGTGCGGGCAGGAGACGGCGACGACGACCGCGAGGTCGCCGACGCGCAGGTCGCCCACCCGGTGGACGGCGGCCAGTGCCTTGACCGGGAAGTCCGCGACGACCTTCTCCGCGACCCGACGCAGTTCGGCCTCCGCGCCCGGGTGCGCCGAGTAGCCGAGCCCGGTCACCTCCGCGCCCGACGGGCCGTCGTGGTCACGGACCGTGCCGACGAACAGCGCGGTGCCCCCGGCGGAGTCGTGCCCCACGGCGCGGAAGACCTCGTCCACGGACAGCTCCGTGTCCCGGATCTCGATGAGCCGGACGGGTTGGTCGTGCGTCTGTGCCATGCGGCTCATGCTGCCCCATCACCCGCCATGCGGAAACCCCCTTCCGGAGCGAGTTCGCGCGGCGACGCTCAGACACCGCGGCGCTTGCGCGCCCGTCGCACCATCGCCGCCGTGCCGACCAGGGCGACCGTCGCACCGGCCGCGCCGAGCGTGGCCGCGTCCTTGCGGCCCAGGCGCCGCCCGACGACGGAGTTGCGGCCGGAGACCTCCTCCAGCAGGACGGCCAGCACCTCCTCGTTGGTCCACTTCGGCCGCCAGCCCGACTCGTGCAGCCGGCTGCCGCTGACCACCCACGGGTGCATCGTGTACGCCAGGTCGCCCGCCGGGGAGGGGGTGAGCCCCAGCCGGTGCAGCCGGGAGGCCGCGCCGAGCGCCACCGCGGGCGGCAGCTCCATGCGGCGGATGCCCGAGAGCTCCTCGACCTCCTCCTGCTCCAGCCAGCCGTCGCAGCCCACCGTCATCTCGCCGTCCACCTTCTCCAGCGCCGCGTGCTCCAGCGCCGTCACCAGGTCCTCCACGTGGCAGAACTGCCAGCAGGGGCGGCTGCCGCCCACCACCAGCAGCCGCGGCGACTCGAAGTAGCGGGTCAGCGCGGTGTCGGTGCCGCCGACCAGCACGGCCGGGCGCAGGACGGTCACGTTGAGGCCGGGGTGCGCCCGGGGGGCGCGCTTGCCGAGCCGCTCGATCTCCAGCAGGTCGCCCACGAAGGACGCCTCCGCGGTCGCGCGCAGCGGGGCGTCCTCGGCGAGCGGGATGTCGTTGTCCGGGTGGGCGCCGTAGACCATGGCCGAGGTGCACAGCACCACGCGCGGCACGCCGGCGGCGGCCGCCGCGGTGAGCACCGTCTGGGTACCGCGCACGTTGAACGCGCTGCGTGCCTTGGGGTCGGACTCCAGGTCCAGGTCGAGCGCGAGGTGGACGACGACGTCCACGCCGCGCAGCCGCTCGGCGATCGCCGGGTCCCGTACGTCGAGCACCGCCCACTGGGCACCGGGGACGTCACCGCGGCGCTCGTCGATCGCCACGACCTTCTTGACCTGGTCGGATTCGGCCAGCCGCAGGGCCAGCAGCAGGCCGACACCGGAGGCGGCGCCGGTGACGGCGACCACAGGTCCGGCGGGGGCCCTGCCGCCGCTCCGCTCTGGGCGAACGGTCGGTTCTGGGGAACTCACCAGGTGTCTCCCACGGTTGTCTCTGGTACCGGGTGCGCGGTCCGCAACCGCGGTCCGTACGCAGCCATCCTGCCTGACGGGTGTCTAGGCTGGAGGTACAGCCCACAACACACAGAGCCGAGGAAACCGTGAGCGACATCCCATTCGGATTCGGAGTCCCTCCGGAGGAGCCCGAGGAAGGGGACGACGGCGAGAAGTCCGGCGGTTCCGGCGGCGGCTCCCGGGGACCGGCCAATCCCTTCGGTTACGGCGGCGGGAATCCCTTCGGCGGCGGCGCCGGCGGGGACAACCCGTTCGCCGCCATGTTCGGTTCGCTGAACCCCAACGACCTGGGCGCGGCCTTCCAGCAGCTGGGCCAGATGCTCTCGTACGAGGGCGGCCCGGTGAACTGGGACATGGCCAAGGACATCGCCCGGCAGACGGTGGCCCAGGGCACACCGGAGGGCTCGAAGGACGTCAGCGTGGGTCCCGCGGACCGGGCGAAGGTCCAGGAGGCGCTGCGGCTGGCGGACCTGTGGCTCGACGGGGTGACGTCGATGCCCTCCGGCGCCGGCTCGGCCGTGGCGTGGAGCCGGGCCGAATGGGTCGAGGCGACCCTGCCCGTGTGGAAGGAGCTGGTCGACCCGGTCGCCGAGCGCGTCGGGACGGCGATGGGCGATGTGCTGCCCGAGGAGATGCAGGCCATGGCGGGCCCGCTGCTCGGCATGATGCGCTCCATGGGCGGCGCCATGTTCGGCACGCAGATCGGGCAGGCGCTGGGCACGCTCGCCGGTGAGGTCGTGGGCTCGACCGACATCGGCCTGCCGCTCGGCCCGGCAGGCAAGGCCGCGCTGCTCCCCGCCAACGTGGAGGCCTTCGGCGAGGGCCTGAGCGTGCCGCAGGACGAGGTCCGGCTCTACCTGGCGCTGCGCGAGGCGGCGCACCAGCGGCTGTTCGCCCACGTGCCGTGGCTGCGGGCACACCTGTTCGGCGCCGTCGAGGGGTACGCGCGCGGTATCAAGGTGGACACCGCCAAGCTGGAGGACGCGGTCGGCCAGCTCGACCCGTCGAACCCCGAGGCGCTCCAGGACGCCCTGCAGCAGGGCATGTTCCAGCCCGAGGACACCCCGGCGCAGAAGGCGGCGCTGGCCCGTCTGGAGACGGCCCTGGCCCTCGTCGAGGGCTGGGTGGACGCGGTCGTCCACGCGGCCGCCGCCCCGCACCTGCCGTCGGCCGGGGCGCTGCGCGAGACGCTGCGCCGGCGCCGGGCGAGCGGTGGCCCCGCGGAGCAGACCTTCGCCACGCTGATCGGCCTGGAGCTGCGGCCCCGCCGGCTGCGGGACGCCTCCCGGCTGTGGGCCTCGCTCACCGACGCGCGTGGCGTCGACGGGCGCGACGGGCTGTGGGCCCACCCCGACATGCTGCCGACCGCCGCCGACCTGGACGACCCCGACGGCTTCGTCCACCACGAGCAGCTGGACTTCTCCGAGCTGGACAAGATCCTCGGCGAGGCCGCGGGCGGCCACGGCAAGGACGTCCGGCGGGGCGACGACGAGCGCGACGGCACCGACGAGGACAAGGGCGACGACGAGAAGTGAGCCTGCACGACGACGCCGTGCGCGTCCTGAAGGACTGGTCCGCGCCCGACACGGGACAGGAGCGGCTCCGGGAGACCTACCTGGCCCACCTGGAGGCGCACCCGGACGGCATGTGGAAGGCCTGCGCCGAGGGGCACGTCACGGGCAGCGCCCTGGTGTTGGACCCGGAGCGCGGGCGGGTGCTGCTGACCCTGCACAAGAAGCTCGGCATGTGGCTGCAGATGGGCGGGCACTGCGAGCCGGAGGACACCTCGCTGGCCGGAGCCGCGCTGCGTGAGGGCGTCGAGGAGTCGGGCATCCCCGGACTCACCCTGCTGCGTCCCGGGCCGGTCAACCTCGACCGGCACCTGACGCCGTGCGCCTGGCACCTCGACGTGCAGTACGCCGCCGTCGCGCCGCCCGGCGCGGTGGAGGAGATCAGCGAGGAGTCGCTGGACCTGAAGTGGTTCTCCTACGACGAGGTCGCCGACGTCGCGGACGGTTCCGTCCGGACGCTGCTGGCCCGCACCCGCGCGCTGCTCTGAGGCGGCGCGCGGGGCGGGACCGGCGGCGGGAGCTCAGCGGTTGCTGAAGATGTTGCCCTGGTTCATCCCGTGCGCGCCCTGCTGACCGAAGCCGTACTGGGCGGCGGCGCCACCGCCGACCTGGGCGTTCTGCGGCGGCATCAGCTCGCTGGGCTGCACCAGGACGTGGCCCTGGCCGAGGAAGTTGAGCTCCCAGCCCTCACCGGTGTTGCCGCGCCGCCGCCAGACGCCCGAGGAACTGGTCTGCGCCTGCATCTGCACCCGGAGCGAGGACGACCAGGCGACGACCGCGTCGGAGTCGGCCGAGACGTACTTGTCCGGGGTGACCGGCATCAGCAGCGGCTTGCCCGAGGTCATCAGCGCGACCTTGCCGTGCCCCGAGATGTTGAGGTTGTAGGCGCCGCTGCCGGAGATGCCGAACTGGCTGTCGACGGAGATGACCTCCCAGTGCAGCCCGGAGTCGAGCGCCAGCACATAGGCGCCGTCCACGGTCAGGCCCTCCTGGTCCACGTCGACGACGTGGATGTGCTGGGCCAGGTTGGCGAGGTAGACCGTGCCCTGCCCGGAGCAGCGCATCAGCTCCAGGCCCTCCCCGGTGCGGTAGCGGGCGGTGCGCTGGGCGTGGCTCTGGTACTCGCCGTCGAACTCGATCAGGCCCTGGTACGCGACCATGGCGCCCTTGCGGGCCAGGCAGTCGGTGCGGCCGTCGAGCCTGACCCGCAGCAGGTACGGGTTCTGGAGTGCGTACTGGTCCTCGGTCTGGACCTCGGTGTAGCCGAAAAGCGGGCTCTGCATGGTGTCTCGCTCCCCCTCAGCCCCGGACTCGGAGGCGGTCGGTGCTGTCCTCACTGGGCTGTACGACGACGAAGCCCTGACCGGAGAAGCCGATCTGGAAGGCCTCGCCGCTGCCGCGCCCGATGAGGGCCGACGCCTTGAAGCTGCGCTTCGCCTTCGTCTTCAGCCCGCTCGACCAGGCCACGAGGGCGTCCGGGTCGACGTAGGTCTCGTCCTCGCCGCGGCCGCAGTCGACCACGACCGGGGTGCCGCGCGAGGTGATGGCCACCCAGCCGGTGCCCGAGATCCCGACGTTGAACAGACCCTGGCCGGCGAACTTGGCCAGGCCCTTCACCCGCTCCACGCCCCACTGGAGGTGGGCGTCGAAGGCGAGCAGATTGCTGCCGTTGACCGACAGCGCCTCGTTGTTGAGGTAGACGCAGACGACGTCGGCGCCGTAGTCGGCGAGGTAGAGCAGTCCGTCGCCGGAGCACTTCATGATCGGTGCGCCCTCGCCGGTGAGCCACTGCGAGGCCATCTGGCGGACGGCGGGCGGGTTGGGCTCGTACTGGACGAAGCCCTCGTAGGCGACCATCGAACCGGTGCGCGCGAAGAGGTCCTGGCCGCTCTGCATGGCCACCTTCAGCATGCTGCTGCCGTGGTTCTCCATGCGGGCGGTGACCGGTGCCGGGGCGTACCCGGAGATCAGTGACTGGTCCATGACGGGCTCCCCTCAGACCTCGTACGGCTGGACGATGATGAAGTTGCCGGGGGCGCCCCGGAACTGCAGGTTCACGGTCTCCCCGCTGTGTCCCGGGTAGGCGTTCCTGCGCAGCCGCACCTGGCTGGAGAGCACCACCTGCGAGGCCGCCGACCAGGCGACGATCGCGTTGCTGTCGGCGTAGGTGGTCGGGGTGACCGGCAGCACCACCGGGGTGCCGTGGGTCTTGACCACGACGGTGCCCGTGCCCTGGAACTGCATCGTGAACAGGGCGCCGCCGGGGATGCCGTGGCCCTCGATGCGGCGCACCTCGTGCTGGAGGGACTCGTCGAAGGCGAGCACGTTCTCGGCGGAGACGCAGATGGCGTCGCCCTGGAGCTCGATGGGGTGCAGGTAGGACGCGTCCTCGGCGAAGAAGACCTGGCCGCGGCCGGTGCAGCGCATCAGCTGCATCTCCTGGCCGGTCATGTTGCCGACGATGCGTCCGGTGAACCCGGCACCCTTGTAGCCGAATTCGACCTTGCCCTGGTAGAGCACCATGCTGCCCTGACGCGCGAGCACGGGCTGGCCGCCGGCCTGCGAGAGGTCGGCGCGCATCAGCTTCGGGTTCTGCTGGGTCCAGCGCTGTCCGGTGGGCAGCTCGCGGTACTTCTGCATCGCGGCCGCCAGACCGGCGCCCGGGGCCTGCGGGACCTGGCCGGCGTGCGGGGCCTGCGGCGGCTGGCCGAACGCGGGCTGGCCGGGCATGCCCTGACCCGGCATCGGCTGACCGGGGACGGGCTGACCGTAGGAGGGCTGGCCGTACGGGGTCTGGCCCGGCGCGGGCTGGCCGTACGGGGGCTGGCCGTAGGGCGGCTGACCCGGCATCTGGCCGGGGACCTGGCCCGGAGGCGCCTGCGGCGGCGGGACCTGGCCGAACGGCGGCTGACCCGGGGGCGCCTGCGGCGGCGTGGTCATCGGCGCCACCATGGTGGGGGCGGCGTGCACGGGGGCCGGAGAGGGGGCCGGAGCCGGTACGGGCGGAGCGCCGAAGGCCGGTGCGGGCTGCGGCGGGGCGGGCGGCGCGGAGGCAGCCGGGGGCGCGAACCCGGGCGCGGCACCCGCCGGAGGCCCGAAGCCCGGTACCGCGGCGGGCTGCTGCGGCGCGGCCTGCTGCTCCTCGGCGACCTCGCCGCCGAAGTTCTTCAGCAGGGCGTCCAGCCCGCCGTCGAAGCCCTGGCCGACGGCGGCGAAGCGCCAGACGTCCTTGAGGTAGAAGTCGGCGAGCATGACCGCGCGCTCGGTGCTGAACTCGGCGCCCGTGAAGGTGTAGCGGGCGACCTCCTCGCCCCCGGCGACGATCCTGACGTAGCCCGGGCCGATCTGCGACATCTGCCCGGCGCCGTCGATCGTCGCGGTGAAGCTCAGCTTCTGGATCTGCGCGGGGATCCGGTCCAGCGTCACGCGGAAGGACTCGGTGTCCCCGGCCTGCGCCCCCAGCTGCTGGATCGCCTCCTCGGGCGACTTGGGCTGGTTGAAGAAGATGAAGTAGCGGTCGTCGGACAGCTGTTCCCCGGCGTCGAGCCCGAAGCAGCTGATGTCGAAGCCGAGACCGGGGCCGCTGATCTGCACGCCGATGTACAGATCCGTCCCTGCGGTCAGGTCACTGATCTTGGCCTTGTGGCCGCGCTGGAATTCCCTGGCCATTGCTAAGGACCGTCCCCCCATCCGTACGTACGTACTTGTTGCGTTGCGCCAGGCTAACCGCTGGCCGTGACAGGGGCTATTCCCCCGTTATTCCTCGCCTGCCGTGGGCGGGTGGGGCAACCGGGCCGCGGCGGCGACGCCCTCGAGGTACCCGCGCGCGCGTTCGGTGCGCGGGTAGGACTCCAGCAGCTTCCAGAAGTCCGCCCCGTGGCCGGGCACCAGGAGGTGGGAGAGCTCGTGGAGGAGCACGTAGTCGACGACGTACTCGGGCATGCCCTGGAGGCGGTGGGACAGGCGGATGCTGCCCTCGGCCGGTGTGCACGAGCCCCAGCGGGAGTTCTGGTTGGTGACCCAGCGCACGGTCCGCGGTATCGCGCGGCCGCCGAGGTACTGCGCGGACAGCTGCGCGGCGCGGGCGGCCAGCCCGTCGTCGCCGAGCCTGCGGCGGCTCTCCTGGGCGGCGAGCTTGTCCAGCATGACCGTCACCCAGCGCTTCTCCTCGGCGACGGACATCCGGGCGGGGATGAGGACCACGGTGACGTCGCCCTCGCGGTACGCCGACACCGTCCGGCGTCGACGGGCGCTTCGGCGCACTTCCACCGCGCTGGTCCGAGGGGCGCGCGGGGGCTGGCCGGAAAGGCTCTGGGCGGGGTCGGCGGACACGCCCCGACGTTACCCGCACCGGGTCCGGGAAGTCCCGCCCGCGGGGGTGCTCGGTGAGAAAGGAGAGCGGAGAGATACCGGGCCGTAGTCATATCGAATGATCATTTGCATCGCCTGTGGATAACTTTCACGGTCCGTGCGGGGATTTCGGGCATGCTGGCCTGACACGGAATCGGAACGATCTCTCGATCGGGAACTCGGCCCACGGGGGTGGCGATGCGTCCCATGCTCAAGCCGGCGATGCGCCGCAGTTGGCGCAGCCGGGAAAGCCTGCAGTTCGGCGTCGACCCGGCGCACGCGGTGGTCCTGGACCCGGTGGACGGTGCGGCCGCCGCCTTCCTCGACCTGCTCGACGGCACGCGCGGACTCGGTCCGCTCGCCCGCGATGCCGAATCGCTGGGGCTGCGGCCCCCGCAGGCGCGGCGGCTGCTCGGATTGCTGGCCGAGGGGGGTGTGCTCGACGACGCGACGGCGCACGCCGAACTGTCCGAGACGATACGGCACCACTCGGCCGCGCTGGACCGGCTCCGCCCCGACCTGGCGGCGCTGTCCGTGGTGCACTCCGACCCCGGTGGTGCGGCGGAACGGATGGGCCGGCGGCGGGCGGCCCGCGTACGGGTGGCCGGGGCGGGCCGGGTCGGCGCGACCATCGCGTCGGTCCTCTCCGCGGCGGGGGTCGGCCGGGTCGACGTGCGCGACGGCGGCCGGGTCGAGCCCTGGGACACCGCGCCGGGCGGCATCCCCGCCGAGCACATCGGTGAGCGCCGGGACGCGGCGGCGCGGGGTCTGGTGCGCAGGGCTGCGCCCGATCCGCGGGCGGCGGCGGTGGGCCGCCGGGGGCCGTCCGCCGCGCCCGAGCCCGGACTGTCGCTGGTGGTGGTCGCGCCGCGCGACGGCCTGGCCGCCTACGCCCCTGACGCCCAGGAGGCCGAACCGCTGATGGCCGCCGGGATCCCCCATCTCTACGCGGGGGTGCTGGAAGGCCGTGGCGTGGTGGGTCCCCTGGTGGTGCCGGGGAGCACGGGGTGTGCGGGATGCCTGGGACTGCGAATGGCGGACGCGGACGCGGCCTGGCCCAGGGTGCTGGCGCAGCTGAGGTCCGGGCGGAGCGGGGTCCCCGCCTGCGACGTCGCGCTGGCCACCACGGTCGCGGGGCTCGCCGCGGCGCACGCCCTGGCCTTCGTCGACGGCGGCCGGCCGCCGAGCTGCGGGGGGCGCGTCGAGATGGGCCTCGCCCGGCTGACGACGGAGGTGCGGCCGGTGCCGGGTGACCGCAGATGCGGCTGCGGTGCGCACGCCGCGGGTGCCGGCGCGGCGGACGACGCCGGAGGTTTGTGACACGGCCGGTGCCATGGTCCGGGAGGGGCGGGGGACAATGACGACGTGACCGATCGGAAAGAGGGGGCGCATGTCTGATCTTCCGCGCAAAGCGGTGACCCGTACCGCCAAGTTGGCGGCGCTCCCACTGGGATTCGCCGGGCGGGCGACGCTGGGACTGGGCAAGCGGCTCGGAGGGCGCCCCGCGGAAGAGGTCGCCACCGAGCTGCAGGAGCGGACGGCCGAACAGCTCTTCAAGGTCCTCGGCGAGCTGAAGGGCGGTGCCATGAAGTTCGGGCAGGCCCTGTCGGTCTTCGAGGCCGCCCTGCCCGAGGAGGTCGCGGGCCCCTACCGCGCCGCCCTCACCAAGCTGCAGGACGCGGCGCCGCCCATGCCCGCCCGCACCGTGCACGCCGTACTGGCCGAGCGTCTCGGCGAGGACTGGCGCACCTTCTTCACCGAGTTCGAGGACCAGCCGGCGGCGGCCGCCTCGATCGGGCAGGTGCACCGTGCCGTGTGGCACGACGGCCGCAAGGTCGCGGTGAAGGTCCAGTACCCCGGCGCGGGGGACGCCCTGCTGTCGGACCTCAACCAACTCGGCAGGGTGGCGAGGCTGTTCGGGCCGCTGATCCCCGGCATGGACATCAAGCCGCTGATCTCGGAACTGCGCGACCGGGTCTCGGAGGAGCTGGACTACGAGCTGGAGGCGCAGGCCCAGCACGCCCACGCGGTGGAGTTCGCCGACGACCCGGACGTGGAGGTGCCGGACGTGGTGCACCGCACGGACCAGGTGCTGGTCACGGAGTGGATGGACGGGGTGCCGCTGGCGGAGGTGATCTCGCGGGGCACGCCGGAGATGCGCGACCGCGCCGGTCAGCTGCTGGCACGCTTCCTGTTCGCCGGCCCGGCCCGCACGGGGCTGCTCCACGCCGACCCGCACCCGGGCAACTTCCGGCTGCTCGTCGACGACGGCCCGGCGGAGGGCTGGCGGCTGGGCGTGCTCGACTTCGGCACCGTCGACCGCCTGCCGGAGGGCCTGCCGGTGCCGATAGGGACGGCGCTGCGCCTGGCGCTGGCCGACGACGCGGAGTCGGTGCACTCGATGCTCCGCCAGGAGGGCTTCGTCAAGCCGACGATCGCACTCGACCCGGACGCCGTGCTGGACTACCTGCGGCCGATCATCGAGCCCGCGGCGGTGGACGAGTTCACCTTCGCGCGTGGCTGGATGCGCGCGCAGGCGGCGCGGGTCGCCGACCCGCGCTCACCCGCGCACCAGTTGGGCAAGCAGCTCAACCTGCCGCCCTCGTACCTGCTCATCCACCGGGTGACGCTCAGCACCATCGGGGTGCTGTGCCAGCTGGCGGCCACGGTCAGGCTGCGGGACGAGCTGCTCGAGTGGCTGCCGGGCTTCTCCGGGGAGGACCTGGCCCCGCTGCCCGAGGCCGAGGACGCCTCGGCCTAGTCCCAGGGGGCCGGGGCGGCCCTACCACCAGGAGGAGTCCAGCCGGCCCTCGATACTGCGGAGGTTGGTGCGGGCGCAGTCGTCGCAGAAGTACACGCGGCTGCCGTTCTCGACGGAGCAGGTCCAGGTGAGGGGGAGTCCCTCGGCGACGGCCCCGCAGCGGGCGCACGTCGTCGCGGTGGGAGCAGTCCCGACCCGTTCGAATTGAGTCTTCTGGTCCACTTCGTGACGATATCGCGGGGCCGGTCGAAATCGACCGGCCCCGCGGTTGTGTGTCGTTGCCGATGTGTGAGTGCTACTGCATCACGGCCATCGCCAGCGCCCGGCGGGCGCGCAGCGAGGCGCGTTCGGCGCGGCGCTGCAGGCGCCGGGCGTTGAGCACGCGGAGGGCCATCCGTTCGTGCTCGGCCTCGTAGAGGCGCTCTTGCATATGGGCACGGGCCATGGCTTCTGGCATGAGTTGCATTTCGAGGTTCCTGTTCTGACGCTCAGCGGGAGCGTCGGAGGGCGGGGCGGGGCGTTCGGTGGCGGACGGGTTCATCGGGGCCTGCTTCTTGGGGTCGTGCGTGAGGGGACGGTCGATCGTTCCGACGGCAGGGCGCTTCATGCCACAACCGCGTTCTTGCGCGGACGGCCACGGGGACGCTTGCGCGGCACCACGACGCCCTGGACGAAGAGCTCTCCACCCCAGACACCCCAGGGCTCACGGCGGTCCTTCGCGCCGGCGAGGCAGGCCTCGAGGACCGGGCAGGTCTGGCACAGCGACTTGGCGTACTCGACATCGGCCGGAGACTCGGCGAAGAAGACCTCCGGGTCGTAGGTCCGGCACGGGACGGGGACGCCGAGGCGGTCGATCTCGTCGTCGAGCTCGGTGAGGGGCAGCAAGGGGACCTCCGGGTCAGGCGGGCGTACGGGGGCGGGTACGGACGGTGCGTGCGGGGTGAGATGCACGATCGCTTCGTTCCTCATCTGTTTGTCTGGGGGTGGGGAAAACAGAAGGGCCGCGGATCCCGGTCTGGGATTCCGCGGCCCTGAAGGTGCCGGCCTGATCGTCGATCAGACTGGATCACTCCAGGGTTCGAGCCCGCGGGAGGCCCACTTCGGGTGCTGCTGCTTCTGGGTTCCGGCACCATTGGTCGCCGCAAAGGCATAGGCCTGGGCCTCAGCCATTACTGCCACCGCCGGCGCCTGCGTCGGTCGCTCGCCGCCGCGCTCCCGGATGGAGAGAACGGTGGTGGGCAGACCGCCGGACAGGCGGCTGGACAGACCGGTGCCACGGAGCGAGGCACCAAGGGAGCAGGCGGCGGCGACCGGACGATCGGTCATTTTCGTCATGAACCTGGTCACTGGTCTCGCCTCCTCTCGGCGTCTCGTTGGGCTGGTCTGACAGGTGGTGCTGGGTCAGTACATCACGGATCGCACCGCTCCGGGAAGGTCCTTCACAGAGCCGCGCCGTTCGCGCTCACGCAGGCTATGGGGATTTCCTCGGGGCACGCAAACTATTTTCCGGGCTCTTCCGCAACAGCTTCGTCACCGGCCTCGCCGACGGGCTCCCGCCCCGTGCACAGGGCGAGGACGTCGGCGCCGAACTTGTCCAGTTTGCGGGCCCCGACCCCGGAGATGACGGACAATTCACCCTCCGTGGTGGGCCGCACCTCGGCGATCGCCAGCAGCGTCTTGTCGGTGAAGACGCAGTAGGCCGGCTGGCCCAGTGCCTTCGCCTGCTCCACCCGCCACTCGCGCAGCCGCTCGTACAGCGCCTCGTCCATGTCGGAGGGGCAGTCCTCACAGCGCATCAGCTTGATCTCACCCGCGTCGGACAGGGTGCGGCCGCACACGCGGCACTGCACCGGCCCGCGCCGCTTCCTGCCGCCCGAGCCGCGCTCCACGCCGCCCGTGGCGGCCGAACGGCCGCCCGCCCTGCCCCGGGCCGCCGAGCCCGGCCGCAGCCCGTCCAGGAAGCGCGAGGGCCGCCTGCCGCCGCGACCGCCCGGCGAGCGGGACAGGGCCCACGACAGGGCGAGGTGGAACCGGGCGCGGGTGACGCCGACGTAGAGCAGCCGGCGCTCCTCCTCGACCTGCTCGTCGGTCTTGGCGTAGGTGATCGGCATCGTGCCCTCGGTCAGGCCGACCAGGAACACCGCGTCCCACTCCAGGCCCTTGGCGGCGTGCAGCGAGGCCAGGGTGACGCCCTCGACGGTCGGGGCGTGCTGGGCGCCTGCACGTTCGTCGAGCTCGGCGACGAAGTCCGCGAGCGTGGCCTCCGGCCGGGCCCGCGCGAAGTCCTCGGCGAGCCGCACCAGCGCCGCCAGCGACTCCCAGCGGTCGCGGACCGCGCCCGACCCGGCCGGGGGCTCGGAGGACCAGCCGCGGCTGCTGAGCACCGCCCGCACGTGCGCGGGCAGGTCCGCGTCGTCCAGACCCGGGTCGGAACCGCCGCCCGCCCGCGCGGCCCCGCGCAGCAGCATCCCGGCCTCGCGGACCTCGGGACGCTCGAAGAAGCGCTCGGCACCGCGCAGCTGGTACGGCACGCCGGCGTCGGCCAGCGCCTGCTCGTAGACCTCGGACTGGGCGTTCACCCGGTAGAGCACGGCGATCTCGCTGGGCCGCACGCCCTCGTCGATCAGCTCGCGGATCCGCCGGGCGGTGCCCTCGGCCTCGGCGGGCTCGTCGGCGTACTCGGTGTAGACCGGCTCGGGGCCGGCCTCGCGCTGCGAGACCAGCTCCAGACGGTGCTGGGCGGCCTGGCCCCGGGCCTGGGACAGCAGCCCGTTGGCCAGGTGCACCACCTGGGGGGTGGATCGGTAGTCGCGGACCAGCTTGACCACCGTGGCCTCCGGGTGCCGGCTGCGGAAGCCGAGCAGGAACTCCGGGGTGGCGCCGGTGAAGGAGTAGATGGTCTGCGAGGCGTCGCCGACGACGCAGAGGTTGTCCCGGCCGCCGAGCCACAGGTCCAGCAGCCGCTGCTGCAGCGGGCTGACGTCCTGGTACTCGTCGACGACGAAGTGCTGGTACTGGGAGCGGACGGCCTCGGCGACGTCCGGCCGGTCCTCCAGGACGCCGACGGTGAGCAGCAGCACGTCCTCGAAGTCGATGACCCCGCGGTCGCGCTTGAGCTGCTCGTACGTCGTGTAGATGCGGGCGATCTCGGCGGCGTCGCGCGGGATGTCCCGGGCCGCCTTCGCGGCGGCCGCCGGATAGTCCTCCGGGACGGTCTGGGTGACCTTGGCCCACTCGATCTCGCCGGTGACGTCGCGCAGCTCGTTGCGGTCCAGCCGGATGCGGGAGCGCGCCCCGGCCTCCGCGACCAGCTGGATCTTGCGCTCGGCCAGCCGCGGCATCTCGCCGCCGATGGCCCGCGGCCAGAAGTACTGCAGCTGGCGCAGCGCCGCGGAGTGGAAGGTGCGCGCCTGCACGCCGCCCGCCCCGAGCTGCCGCAGCCGCCCGCGCATCTCACCGGCCGCACGGGCGGTGAAGGTGACCGCGAGCACACTGGCGGGCTGCATCATCCCGGCCCGCACCCCGTACGCGATCCGGTGGGTGATCGCGCGCGTCTTGCCCGTGCCGGCTCCCGCCAGCACGCACACCGGGCCGTGCAGGGCGGTGGCGACCGCGCGCTGCTCGGGGTCGAGCCCGGCGAGCACGGCGTCCGCCGAGTCCGGGACGGCGGGGAAGTCCGGGAAGAGCGGGGTGTGGGTTGGTGCAGTCACCCCGCCATGCTGCCAGGTCCCGGGAGACGGCCGGGAAAGTTATCCACAGCTGAGGTGGGATGGTCGTACCGCGAACGATTGCAAGGAATGCCGAGGCAAGGGGTTAGCGTTCTCGGGATCGACGTCATCCCCCGCCTTGAGGAGCGAACACCGATGTCCGGCACTGTGACGATGTACAGCACCACGTGGTGCGGATACTGCCGCCGCCTGAAGGGTCAGCTGGACCGTGAGGGAATCACCTTCACGGAGGTCAACATCGAGCAGGACCCGGAGTCGGCGAAGTTCGTCGAGAGCGTCAACGGGGGCAACCAGCTCGTCCCGACCCTCCTGGTGTCCCCCAAGAGCGGCGCCGAGGCGGTCGCGCTCAGCAACCCGAGCCTGGCCCAGGTCAAGCAGGCCCTCGCCGGCTGAGGCCGGCCCGGCCCGGCCGCGCGGCAGGCACGGCCGGGCCGCACGGGCCCGCGCTCAGCGGCGGGCCGGCAGCGGCATCCCGTACCAGCGCTCGATCAGCCGCGCCGCGATGGAGATCCCGTACGGCGGCAGCACCTCGCCGGTCTCCATCGCCTTGCGGTACTCCTCGCGGGAGAACCAGCGCGCCTCGTGCAGTTCCTCGCCGTCCACGGTGATCTCCGCGGACGTGGCGCGCGCCATGAAGCCCAGCATCAGGCTGGAGGGGAACGGCCAGGGCTGACTGGAGACGTAACCCACCTCGCCGACGGTCACTCCGGCCTCCTCGGCGACCTCGCGCACCACGGCCTGCTCGATGGACTCCCCCGGCTCGACGAAGCCGGCCAGCGTCGAGAAGCGTCCCTCCGGCCAGTGCGCCTGGCGGCCCAGCAGCGCCCGGTCGTCCTCGTCGGTGACCAGCATGATCACCGCCGGGTCGGTACGCGGGTAGTGCTCCGCGCCACAGGCCGGGCAGCGGCGGATGTGACCCGCGGCGGCCACCACGGTGCGCTCGCCGCAGCGCGAGCAGAAGCGGTGCATGCGCTGCCAGTTCTCCAGGGCGACCGCGTGCACCATGAGCCCCGCGTCGCGGTCCGACAGCAGGGCCCCGACCTCCCGCAGCCCCGCCGGGCGGGCGGCCTCGTCCAGGCGTCCCGGCAGCGCGTCCTTCTGCAGCGCGAAGTAGCGCACCCCCTCCTCGTCGACGCCGAGGAAGTAGCGGTGCACCTCGCTCTCCGGCGCCTCGAAGCTCGGCATCATGACCAGCTCGGTGCGGCCGTCCGGGGTGTCCTCGACCAGGACCTGCCCCCCGGAGACCACGAACACCTGCGTCTTCGGGTGGCTCCAGGCCGCCGCCAGCCACGCCTCGTCGAGCCGGTGCTCGGCGGCGCGGTCCACGCCCGACGGGCGGGCGAGGGGCGGCGGGAAGGCCGCCGCGTCGAAGGTGGTTCCGGTTCCGGACGTATCGGACAAGATTGCTGTCAACTCCCCGTAGCGCGCGGATGGATGCGGATGCTCACAGAGTCGTGAACTCGCTCCAGAGGTACGCGGACGTCTCCACGCCCTTGAGCAGAAGGTCGAGTTCCACCTTCTCGTTCACCGAGTGCCAACCGTCGGACGGCACGGAAATTCCCAGGAACAGGACGGGGACATCGAGCACGTCCTGCAGGTCGGCCGCCGGGCCCGAGCCGCCCTCGCGGGTGAACAGGACCTCCTTGCCGAAGGCCCGGCCCATGGCCCGGGTCACCGCGCCCAGCGCGGGGTGGTCCAGCGGGGTCAGGCAGGGGCGGGTGGCCCCCCAGAACGTGATCTCGTGCCGGATCCCGGCCGGGACGCGCGCGGCGACCCAGTCGGCGACCAGCCGCTGCACCCGGTCGGTGTCCTGCCCGGCCACCAGCCGGAACGACAGCTTCAGCTGGGCCGAGGACGGCACGATCGTCTTGCCGCCGGGGCCCTGGTAGCCGCCGCCGATGCCGTTCACCTCGGCGGTCGGCCGGGCCCAGACCCGCTCCAGGGTGGAGTAGCCGGCCTCGCCGCTCGTCGCGTGCGACTTCGCGGTGCGCAGCCAGCGCTCCTCGTCGAAGGGCAGCCGGGCGAACAGCTCGCGCTCGCGGTCGGTGAGCTCGACGACGCCGTCGTAGAAGCCGGGGATCGTCACGCGGCCGTCCGCGTCGTGCAGCGCCGCGGCCAGCCGGGCGGCCTCGGTCGCCGGGTTGGGGACCGCGCCGCCGAAGGAACCGGAGTGGATGTCCTGGTCGGGGCCGTACAGGTCGATCTGGCAATCGGCCAGGCCGCGCATGCCGGTGCACACGGTGGGGGTGTCCTCGTCCCACATGCCGGTGTCCGAGACGATCACGGTGTCGCAGGCCAGCCGCCCGGCGTGGGCGCGGACGAGGTCGGTGAAGTGCGGGGAGCCGGACTCCTCCTCGCCCTCGATCAGCAGCTTCAGGTTCACCGCGGGGGCGGTGCGGCCGGTGGCGGCCAGGTGGGCGCGGACGCCGAGTGTGTGGAAGAACACCTGCCCCTTGTCGTCGGCGGCGCCCCGTCCGTACATCCGGCCGTCGCGGATCCGCGGCTCGAAGGGCTCGCCGTCCCAGCCGTCCTCGAGGGCGGCGGGCTGCACGTCGTGGTGGCCGTAGACCAGCACCGTCGGCGCCTCCGCCGCGTCGGAGGGCCATTCGGCGAAGACCGCGGGAGCACCCGGGGTCTCCCACACCTCGGCCACCGGGAAGCCGGTCTCCTTCAGCTTCGCCGCCAGCCACTCGGCGCTGCGCCGTACGTCGGCGGCGCGCTCCGGATCGGCCGAGACCGAGGGGATGCGCAACCACTCGGCGAGGTCGCCGAGGAAGGCGTCACGATGTGCTTCGACGTAACTGCGGACGGCGCTGTCCGGGGTGGTGCTCATGTCCTTGAGCCTATCGGGCGACGCCGGGACCCTCGGCGTCGGCACCGGGCGCGCCCCCCGGCCCGGGCTCCGGGCCGCCCAGCAGGAGGCGTTCCAACGCGGCTCGGTCGGGCAGCGCCTCGGGCCGGATCAGCTCCCCCGTCCTCACGTGCAGGAAAGCGGCCGTGACCTGCGACAACGGCACTCCCCGCCGCTCGGCCCAGGCGAGCCGGTAGACGGCGAGCTGCAGCGGGTCGGCGGTGCCGGCCCGCCCGGTCTTCCAGTCGACGATCTCGTAGCCCTCACCCTCCCGGTACACCGCGTCGATCCGGCCGCGGATCACCCTCCCGGCGAGGTCGATCTGGAACGGCGCCTCGACGCGGTAAGGGGTGCGCTCGGCGTACGGCGTCCGCAGGAAGGCCTCCTTGAGTTCGGCGAGGTCGCGCTCGTCGGCGATCTCGTCGTCGCCCTCGATGCCGGGCAGTTCCTCGGGGGCGATCAGCGGCAGTTCCTCGAACCGGGACTCGACCCAGGCGTGGAAGCGGGTGCCGCGCCGGGCCGCGGGCCTCGGCGGGCGGGGCATGGGGCGGGCCAGCTCGCGGGCGAAGCCGTCGGGGTCGGCGGCCAGCCGCAGCAGCGCGGAGGCGGTGAGCGTGGTGGGCAGGGGGACGTCGCGGACGGCCGCGCGCGAGCGGAGCAGCTCCTCGGTGAGCGCGTCGAGGTCCCGGTCCCAGGACGCGACGGCACGGGCCTCCTCGGGGAGCAGCGCCTCACCCCCGTCGAACCCGGACACGGCCACGGGTACGGGTACGGAGGCGGGCCCGGGTGCGGGCGGGCCGGGCTGCCCGGGGATGGCGGGCGGCCGGTCGTCGGACCAGTCCTCCCAGTCGCCGGCGTCCTCCTCGCCGTACTGGTCGTCGTACGCGTCGTACGGCGGCGGCTCCTCCTCGTCCTCGGGGGGCGGCGGCCAGTCGGGGTCGGGAGGGGCGGCCACCGGGTACGCGACCGGCGCCCGCAGGTGGGCCAGCACCTTGCGTGCGGCCTCGCGACGGCGGGCCAGGGCGGCCGGGTCCAGGGGCAGCGGCCACGGCGTCTCGGCCGTACGGGCCAGGGCCGGGTTGACGGCGTCGGGCGCGGGCTCCTCCGCCCAGTGCTCGACCTCGCCGTGGCCGGCCTCGCAGTGCGTGCGCAGGGCGTCGAGGAAGGCGGACGGGCCGAAGGCCCGCTTCTGGCTGGGCCCCCACCAGTGGCCGGAGCCGAGCAGCAGGGAGCGCGGCCGGGTGAAGGTGACGTAGCCGAGCCGGAGCTCCTCGACCCGGTTGTGTTCGGCCATGGCCGCCTTGAAGGCGGCCAGGCCCGCCCGGGACCACTCCTCGACGTCGGGGAGGGTGGCGGCGTCACCGCGCAGCGCGTGCGGCAGCGCCTTGGCGTTGAAGTGCCACAGCTCGCGGCCCCGCTCGCTCGGGAAGCCCTTGCGCACCAGCCCGGGGACGGCGACGACGTCCCACTCCAGCCCCTTGGACTTGTGCGCGGTGAGCACCTTCACCGTGTCCTCGCCGCCGGGCAGCGAGCTGTCCAGGCCCTTCTCGTACTGGGCGGCGGTGCGCAGGAAGCCCAGGAAGGCCAGCAGCGTGGCCTCGCCGTCCAGGGCGGCGAAGCCGGCCGCCACGTCCAGGAAGGCGTGCAGGGTCTCCCGGCGGCGGGCGGCCAGCGCGTGCGGGGACGCGGAGAGTTCGACCTCCAGGCCGGTGACGGCGAGCACCCGGTGCAGTACGTCCATGAGCGGGTCGGCGAGGGACCGGCGCAGCTCGCGTATCTCGGTGGCCAGGCGCGCGAAGCGCACCCGCGCCTCGGCCGAGAAGGGCAGGTGGTCGGCGGGCTCGCCGTCGACGAAGGTCTCCAGGGCGTCGGCGAGCGAGATCACCTCGGCCGGGTCGACGCCCTCCACCGCGGCCGCCAGCCGGTCCGCGGTGTCGCCGCGGCCGGGTACGAGCAGCCGGGCCCGCCGTCCCAGCAGCGCCAGGTCGCGCGGCCCGATCCGCCAGCGCGGCCCGGTGAGCAGCCGGACGAGGGCGGCGTTGGCCGTCGGGTCCTGCAGCACCTCGCAGACGGCGACCAGGTCGGCGACCTCCGGCAGGTGCAGCAGCCCGGACAGGCCGACCACCTCCACCGGCACGTCACGGGCGACGAGCGCCGCGTGGATGTCGGCGAAGTGAGCGGCGGCCCGGCACAGCACCGCGATCTCGCCGGGCGCGGTGCCCGTGCGGACCAGGTGCGCGATGGAGTCGGCGATCCAGGCGATCTCCGCCTCCTGGGTGGGCAGCAGCGCGCAGCGCACGACGCCGTCCCGTTCGGCGCCGGGCGCGGGCCGCAGGGCCTCGACACCCTCGTGACGCTCGCGCAGCTCGGCGGCGAGGTCGTTGGCGAGGTCGAGCAGCCGGCCGCCGCTGCGCCGGTTCTCCGACAGGGACTGGCGCCGGGCGGGCGTCCCGTCGGCGTGCGCGAAGTGGAGCGGGAAGTCGTCGAGGTTGGCCACCGAGGCGCCGCGCCAGCCGTAGATGGCCTGGCAGGGGTCGCCGACCGCGGTCACCGGATGGCCCGTGCCGTCGCCGAACAGGGCGGAGAGCAGCAGGCCCTGAGCGACGGAGGTGTCCTGGTACTCGTCGAGCAGCACCACGGCGTACTGCTCGCGCAGGATGCGGCCGACCTCGGGGCGGGTGCGGGCCAGGCTCGCCGACAGGGCGATCTGGTCGCCGAAGTCGAGCAGGTCGCGCTGCTTCTTCTCGGTGCGGTACGCGGCGGCGAGCCCGGTCAGGTCGATGCGGGCGCGCGCCGTCTCGGGGAGCCTGCGCAGATCCGCGTTGGTGAGCCGGACGCCGTCGAGGGCGGCGAGCCACTCCCGGTCGTGGGCGAGCAGCCGCTCGGGCGGCACCAGGTGCTCCGCGAGCTCGCCCTCCAGCGCCAGCAGATCGCTGACCAGGGTCGGGATGCCCTTGGTGAGCGCCGGGAAGGGACCGGGCGCGGCCCGCAGGACGCGCGCCGCCAGCTGGTAGCGCGTCGCGTCGGCGAGCAGCCGCGCGGTCGGCTCCAGCCCGATGCGCAGCCCGTGCTCCTTCAGGAGCTGTCCGGCGAAGGCGTGGTAGGTGGAGATCTGCGGCTCGCCCGGCGCGTGGTCGGGGTCCGCCGGGTCCGGGTCGGTGACGCCGGCCCGGACGAGGGCCTTGCGCACGCGCTCCGAGAGCTCACCGGCGGCCTTGTTGGTGAACGTCAGCCCCAGCACCTGCTCGGGGGCGACCTGCCCGGTGCCGACCAGCCACACCACGCGGGCCGCCATGACCGTCGTCTTCCCGGAACCGGCACCGGCCACGATCACCTGCGGGGCGAGCGGCGCGGTGATGCACGCCAGCTGCTCCGGGGTGAACGGGATGCCCAGCAGCTCCTTGAGCTGCTCGGGACCGGTGATGAGGGAGGACACGAAGGGGAGGTTATCGGGCACCACCGACACCGGCCGCCGCCGCCCGGTCCGCCGGCTGTCACCCGTTCGGGCGCATTCCGCGCTCGCGCGCGTGCAGCACGGCGAAACCTTGCAGGTGACCGTGAGCGGAACCCCCGTGGCCCGCCTCGTACCCATCTCGGGCAGCCAGTCCGTGCTGGACCGCATGGTCGCCGAGGGACGCGCCACACCACCGGCGGCCTCAGGTCCGGTCCCGGTGCCGCCCGTGCTCGGCGATCCGGGGATCGACACGGCGGCCGTGCTGGTCTCGCTGCGCGACGAGGAGCGCTGGTGATCTACCTCGACTCGGCGGCGATCGTGAAGATGGTCCGCCGGGAACAGGGCACCCGGGAGTTGGTCGCCTGGCTGAACGACCGCCCCGACGAGCCTTTGGTGTCGTCGTCGCTCGTCGAGGTGGAGGTGCCACGGGCTCTGCGCCGATCGGCCCCGCAGGCGCTCGCCGGCGTCCCCGGTGTGGTGACCCGGCTCTACCGGGTCGAGATTGACGCGACCGTCCGTGCCACGGCCTGCGCCTACGGCGATCCGCTCCTCCGCCCGCTCGACTCGATCCACCTCGCGACGGCGCAGCTCCTCGCCGACCAGGTGGGCGCGGATCCGCTCGTCTTCGTCACGTACGACCAGCGCCTGCTGAAGGCGGCCCAGGACATCGGGCTGCGGGCCGAGGCACCGGGCGGCTGAGACCCCCGCCTCACTCCACCACGTGCCGTCCCTCGGGGCGGCCGCTGCAGGAGGCCCGGAAGGCGCAGTTCTCGCAGTGTTGGCCGGTGGAGGGGGTGAAGCGCTCGTCGAGGACGCGGGCGGCCGCGCCGGCGAGCAGGGTGTCGGCCCAGTCGCCGCTGAGCGCCTCCTGGTGCTGGACGGTGGGCTGGGTGTCGCCGCCGTCGCGGCGGGCGGCGCCGAGGCGGAGCTGGACGAGCTCGGCGCCGCCGGGGGCGGGCCGGGTGCCGTGGAAGAGCTCGTCGACGGCGCCCTCGCGGACGGCGAGCTGGTAGACGGCTAGCTGCGGGTGGCCCTCGACCTCGGCGGCGGTGGGCTTGGCCTTGCCGGTCTTGAAGTCGACGACGTAGGCGTTGCCGTCGGCGTCGGTCTCGACGCGGTCCATGCTGCCGCGGATGCGGACGGCCACGTCCCCCGTCTCCAAGGTGACGTCGAAGCCGTGCTCGGAGGCGACGGCCTGGCGGCCGCGTTCCATGACGTGCCAGCGCAGGAAGCGCTCCAGGGCGGCCCGGGCGTTCTCCTTCTCCTGCTGGGACTTCCAGGGGGCGTCGAAGGCCAGGGCGTTCCACACCGAGTCCAGCCGCTCCATGAGCACGTCCAGGTCGGCCGGGGTGCTGCCGGAGGCGACCTCGTCGGCGAGGACGTGCAGGACGTTGCCGAAGCCCTGGGCCGCCGTGGAGGGCGGCTCGGCCTTCACCTCGCGGCCGAGGAACCACTGCAGGGCACAGGTGTTGGCCAGCTGGTCCAGCGCGCTGCCGGAGAGGGTGACCGGCTGGTCACGGTCCCGCAGCGGGACCTCGGAGCGGGTCTGCTCGTACAGGCCCCACCAGCGTTCGGGGTGGGCGGCGGGCACCAGCGGCTGGCCCGCGTCCTCCAGGGCCGCCAGGCGCGCCAGGCGCCGGGCGGCGGCCTCGCGCAGGGCGGGGGAGGCGGCCGGGTCGACGGTCGTGGCGCGCAACTCGGCGACGAGGGCCGCGACCGACAGCGGGCGGCGGGACCGGTGGGTGACGTCGACGGGCTCGACGCCGAGTTCGGTGAGGAAGCGGGAGGGCTGGTCGCCGTCGTCGGCGGCGGCCTTCACGGCGGTCACGACGAGCCGCTCACGGGCGCGGGTGGCCGCGACGTAGAACAGCCGGCGCTCCTCGGCGAGCAGGGCGCCCGGGGTGAGCGGCTCCGCGAGGCCGTCGCGGCCGATGCGGTCGGCCTCCAGCAGCGAGCCGCGGCGGCGCAGGTCGGGCCAGAGCCCCTCCTGGACGCCGGCGACGACGACGAGCCGCCACTCCAGGCCCTTGGAGCGGTGCGCGGTCATCAGCCGAACGGCGTCGGGCCGCACAGCGCGCCGGGTCAGCACGTCGGCGGCGATGTCCTGGGCGGACAGCTCCTCCAGGAAGTTCAGCGCGCCACGGCCGCCGGTGCGCTCCTCGGCGCGGGCGGCGGTGTCGAAGAGCACGCACACCGCGTCCAGGTCCCGGTCGGCGTTGCGTCCGGCCGCGCCGCCGCGCGCCGCGGCGCGCTCCAGCCGGCCGGGCCAGGGGGTGCCGTCCCACAGCTCCCACAGCGCCTCCTCGGCGGTGCCGCCGCCGGCCAGCAGCTCGCGTCCCTTGCGCAGCAGCCCGCCGAGCCGCTGGGCGCCCCGCGCGTACGACGGGTCGTGCGCCACGAGCCGCTCGGGCTCCGCGAGCGCCTCGGCGATCAGCTCGTCCGAGGGCCGCGGTACGGCGACCCCGGCGGCCCGCTCCTCCTCGCGCAGGGCGCGGCCCAGGCGGCGCAGGTCGGCGGCGTCCATGCCGCCGAGCGGGGAGACCAGCAGGGTGAGCGCGTCCTCGACGCGCAGGCCCGGCTCCGGGGCGTCGGGCAGGGCGGCGTGCGCGCAGACCCGCAGGGCGAGCAGGAGGGGGGCGACGGCGGGCTCGTCGCGCAGCGGGAGGTCGTCCCCGTCGATCTCGACCGGCACCCCGGCGGAGGTCAGGGCCCGCCGCAGCACGGGCAGCGAGCGGGAACCCGCGCGCACCAGGACGGCCATGTCGGACCAGGGGACGCCGTCCTCGAGGTGGGCGCGACGCAGCACGTCGGCGATGCCGTCGAGTTCGGCACCGGGCGTGGGGTAGGTGCGGACGGCGGCCGAGCCGCCGTCGCGGACCGGCGCGAGCTCGCGGTGGGCGCGGACGGCGGCGGCCGGGAGCCGGGTCAGCGGCATCCGCCGCGTCAGGAGCCGGGTGGCGGCCAGCAGGGCGGCGCCGGAGCGGCGGGATGTGGTGAGGACGCGGACGCCGGCGGGGCGGCCGTCGGCGTGCCGGAACTCCTCGGGGAAGCCGAGGATGCCGTTCACGTCGGCGCCGCGGAAGGCGTAGATGGACTGGTCGGGGTCGCCGAAGGCCACCAGGTGGCGGCCGCCGCCCGCGAGCGCCTGCAGCAGCCGCACCTGCGCCGGGTCGGTGTCCTGGTACTCGTCGACGAAGACGGCCTCGTACGCCCCGGCGAGGTGGCGGGCCACCTCGGGACGCCCGGCCAGGAGCACCGCGCGGTGCACCAGTTCGGCGTAGTCGATGACGCCCTGGAGGTCGAGGACGTCCAGGTACTCGGCGAGGAAGCCGGCCGCCGCCGACCAGTCGGGGCGGCCGGTGCGGCCGGCGGAGGCGGCCAGGGCGCGCGGGCCGAGGCCGAGCTCGCGGGTGCGGGCCAGCACGGCCCGCACCTCGTCGGCGAAGCCGCGGGTCGTCAGCGCCGCGCGCAGCTCGTCCGGCCAGCGCACTCGGGTCCGCCCCCGCCGCTCCAGTTCGGCCTCGCCCACCAGCAGCTCGCGCACCGCCAGGTCCTGTTCGGGGCCGGACAGCAGCCGCAGCGGGTCGGCGAACAGCTCGGGGTCCTGGTGGGCGCGGACCAGGGCGTAGCAGAACGAGTGGAAGGTGGTCGCCTGCGGTGCGGCCGCGCCACCCATCCGGGCGGCCATGCGGTCCCGCAGTTCCCCCGCGGCCTTGCGGCTGAAGGTGAGGACGAGGATCCGTTCCGGGTCGGTGCCGCGCCGCACGCGTTCGGCGACGGCCTCCACCAGGGTGGTGGTCTTCCCGGTGCCCGGACCGGCGAGGACCAGAAGCGGACCGCCCGCGTGCTCAACCACCGCGCGCTGTGCGGCGTCCAGTTCAGGGGGCGTCACCGGTTCCGGAGCGGTCCGTAGCAGTCGGTAGCCGCCGGAAGGCCCGACCGTCCCCCCGGAGCGCCGTGCGGCGGCGTCCGTCTGGCGGGTGGAGGAGGAGGTCACGTGGTTCGCCGGTTCCGTGTGCGTGCGGGTGCGTGTGCGGCGGCCTGTGCCGCCGGTGGCCGGGGGAGGCCGGGTGCCGACGGTACGCCACCGGTCGAGCGGACCGCCGCGCGTTCCGTCCTTCCCGTACGGATGCGGGAGCGGCCGGACGCGGGGCGCCGTACTCCGTCCGGACGGCCGATGGCATCAACCGGTCCCCGATGGCGGAAGCTGGATGGTGTGAGCGTCCGGTCGTCAGTCGTCCCCGCCGGGGGCGGGCACGGGGTCCGTGCCGTCCCAGCGGGCCGCGCGCATGTCGAGGCGGGGTATGTGGCCCTTCGCGGCCCGGGGGGCCGGGCGCAGCGGGGTGCCCTCGGCGCGGTAGTGCTCCAGGGCGCGCAGCTCGTGGCCCGGCAGCAGCCCGCCGTCCGCGCGCACCACGCGCCACCACGGCACGGCCCCGCCGTACAGCGCCATGACGTGGCCCACCTGCCGGGGACCGCCCTCCCCCAGCCACTCGGCCACGTCGCCGTAGGTCATGACCCGTCCGGGCGGGATCCGCTCGGCGACGTCCAGCACGCGCTCCGCGTACGCGGGCAGCTCCTGGACGTCGTCGTCCGGACCGTCGTCCGGGTCGTGCGCGGTGTCCTTGCTCATCCGTCACATGGTGCCCCACGGCACCGACAGTCGCGGCCGGCGCCCGCGCGTGCGGGGGCGCCCGGGACGGCGAATTGCCCCCTCCTGCGCCCATGCGCGCGCCGCTCGTGCCACCATCATCCGGGCGGTGACTGGTGATACGAGATCAAAAAGAGACAGCCGGAGAGCACGACGTGAGCGGGAACGGAGCCGCTCGCGCGGTCCCCGCTGCCTCCGAGGGCCCCGGGGACGGCTCCCCGGCGACCCCGGACGAGCGCGCCGAGCAGGCCGTGTCCGCGTCCGGTGACGCCCCGCGCGGTGAGACCCGCGCCACATCGAAGGCCCCGGCCGGGCAGCCGGCGGTGACGCCCGCGCGGTCCGGGGACGACGCCCAGAACGACACCCCCGGCACCGCCGAGGCCCCGGACACCGAGGCTCCCGGCACCACCGAGGCTCCCGGCACGGCCGAGGCCCCGGACACCGCCGACGGCCCCGGCGCCGAAGAGTCCGTCACCGGCACCACCCCGCACACCGACCCGGTGGCGCGGGACGAGCCGCTGCTGCCCGCACGCGTGCACCGGCCCGTCGACCTCATGCGCTTCCTCTTCGGGCTCCTCGGCATCGCGATCGTGCTGATGATCGCGGGCTTCGCGCACGCGACGACCTCCGGCGTGGAGCAGGACATCGCCGAGGGCGCGACGCACGCGCCCGAGCCGCTGATCACGATCGCCGGGCTGCTGGCGACCGTGGCGGTGCTGATCGTGCCCGTGGCGTTCGCCGTGGAGCGGCTGATCAAGCGGGACGGGCTGCGCATCGCGGACGGCGTGCTGGCCGCGGTCCTGGCCCACGGGGTGTCGCTCGCCACCGACCTGTGGGTGTCGGACGCGGCGCCGGTGGCGATCCGGGACGCGCTGACCCGCGACGCACCCGGCGGCGGGATCACCGACCCGGTCCACGGCTACCTGGCCCCGGTGATCGCCTACATGACGGCGGTCGGCATGGCCCGGCGCCCGCGCTGGCGGGTGGCGCTGTGGTTCGTGCTGGTCGTGGACTCCTTCGCGGTGCTGGTGGGCGGTTACACGACACCGTTCTCGATCATCGTGACCGTGCTCATCGGCTGGACCGTGGCGTACGGCACGCTCTACGGGGTCGGCTCGCCGAACGTCCGCCCGACCGGCCAGAACCTGCTCGCGGGTCTGCGCCGGGTGGGCTTCGCCCCGCTGACGGCGGTCCGCGCGGAGGACGAGTTCCCCGACGCGCCCGACTCCGACCGGGGCCGCCGCTACCTGGTGACCCTGGAGCGGGGCCCGCTGCTCGACGTCACGGTCGTGGACCGCGAGCAGCAGGCGCACGGCTTCTTCTACCGCATGTGGCGCCGACTCCAGCTGCGCGGGATCACCCAGCGGCGCAGCCTCCAGTCGCTGCGCCAGGCGCTGGAGCAGGAGGCGCTGCTGGCCTACGCGGCCATCGCCGCCGGCGCCAACGCCCCGCGGCTGATCGCCACCTCCGAGCTGGGCCCGGACGCCGTGATGCTGGTGTACGAGCACATGGGCGGGCGCTCCCTGGACGCGCTGTCGGACGAGGAGATCACCGACGAGGTGCTGCACGGCGCCTGGGAGCAGGTGCGGGCGCTGCAGTCGCGGCGGATCGCGCACCGCAGGCTGGTCGGCGAGGCCCTGAAGATGGATCGCCACGGCGACGTCTTCCTGACCGACCTGCGCGGCGGGGAGATCGCGGCGGGCGACATCGTGCTGCGCATGGACGTGGCGCAGCTGCTCACCACCCTGGCGCTGCGCGTCGGCCCGGAGCGGTCGGTGGCCTCGGCCGTGGCCGTGCTGGGCCCGGACGCCGTCGCCGACTCCCTGCCGCTGCTGCAGCCGATCGCGCTGAGCCGCACCACCCGGGCCACGCTGAAGCAGCTCGCCAGGGAGCGGGCGCAGCGCGAGCGCGAGGCGGTGCTGGCCGCCTCCCGCGCCCGACGGGCGGACGGGGAGGCCGGTGACGCGGGTGAGGCAGCCGGCAAGGACGCGGGCAAGGAGACCAAGGCCGAGCGGCGGGCCGAGAAGAAGGCGATCGAGGACGCGCTGGACGGGGTCCGCGAGGAGGACCTGCTCACCCGGATCCGCCACCAGGTGCTGCTCATCCGTCCGCAGGCCCCGGTCGAGCCGGTACGGCTGGAGCGGGTGCGGCCGCGCACGCTGATCAGCATCATCGCGGGCGCCTTCGCCGCGTACTTCCTGCTCTCCCAGATCAGCAGCATCGACCCGGCGACACTGCTGGCCGAGGCGAACTGGATCTGGGTCATCGTGGCCGTGCTGGCCTCCGCGCTCAGCTACGTCGCGGCGGCGATGGCGCTGTCCGGTTTCGTGCCGGAGAAGCTGTCCTTCGTCCGCACCACGCTGGCGCAGATCGCCGGTTCCTTCGTGAAGCTGGTGGCCCCCGCGGCCATCGGCGGCGTGGCGCTCAACACGCGCTACCTGCAGAAGTCGGGCGTGCGCCCGGGGCTCGCGGTGGCGAGCGTGGGGGCCTCGCAGCTGGTCGGCCTCGGTTCGCACATCAGCCTGCTGCTGGTGTTCGGCTACATCACGGGCACCGAGAAGACGCCCTCCCTGTCGCCGTCCCGGACGGTGATGGCGGGCCTGCTCACGGCCGGCGTGCTCTTCCTGGTGGTCACCGCGGTGCCGCCGCTGCGGCGCTTCGTGTCCACGCGGGTGCGGGCGCTGTTCGCCGGGGTGGTGCCGCGCATGCTGGACGTGCTGCAGCAGCCGATGAAGCTCACCACGGGCATCGGCGGCACGCTGCTGCTGACCCTCGCCTTCGTGCTGTGCCTGGACGCCAGCATCCGCACCTTCCACGGCGAGGTGAACTTCGCGGCGGTCGCGGTGATCTTCCTGGCGGGCAACGCGCTGGGCTCCGCCGCCCCG
This sequence comes from Streptomyces sp. NPDC059718, assembly GCF_042733315.1. Lineage (NCBI taxonomy): Bacteria > Bacillati > Actinomycetota > Actinomycetes > Kitasatosporales > Streptomycetaceae > Streptomyces > Streptomyces sp. NPDC059718. Next base: position 40,712 of record NZ_JBHWGA010000028.1, on the reverse strand, counting down.
ACCCCGGGTGGCCTGGGCGCGGTCGAGGGCGCGCTGATCGCCGGTCTGACCACCATCGGCCACCTGGACTCGGCGACGGCCACCTCCGCGGTGCTGCTGTTCCGGGTGCTGACCTTCTGGCTGCCGGTGCTGCCCGGCTGGCTGGCGTTCACCCAGCTCACCAGGCGGCAGGCGCTGTGACGCGGGCCCACTGACAGAGGATGTCAGTGGGCCGCCCCTACGGTCCCCGGTCATGGACACCACGCACATCGTCGAGTTGCGCCAGTACACCCTGCACCCCGGCGCCCGGGACACCCTGGTCGAGCTGTTCGAGCGCGAGTTCGTCACCGGTCAGGAGGCCGCCGGGATCCGGGTGGGCGGCCGGTTCCGCGACCTGGACGACCCGGACCGCTTTGTATGGATGCGGGCCTTCCCCGACATGGCGGCCAGGACCCGCGCCCTGCACGCCTTCTACGACGGCCCCGTCTGGCGGGCGCACCGCGAGGAGGCCAACGCGACCATGACCGACTCCGACGACGTCCTGCTGCTGCGCGGCCCCGGTTACCGCGTGCCGGACGACGCCGGGCTGGTCGTCGCGACCGTCTGCCACCCCGCCGACCCGTCCGGCTTCGCGCCCCCGGACTCCGCCCGCGCCGTGCACCGCACCGAGCACGCGGCCAACGGCTTCCCGGCGCTGCCCGTGCGCACCGGCGAGGACGTCGTGGTCTGGTTCGCCGCCTACGCGGAGGCCGGCGCACGCCCCGAGGAGCCCGTCCTGCCCGCCGGCCCGGAGCGGCGGTTGCTGCGGCCGCCGCAGCGGCTGCGGCTCGCCCCGGTGCGCGTTCCGGGGCCTCAGCGCAGGATGTCGCCGAGGTCGTAGCCGACCGGTTCCTCCAGCTGCGCATAGGTGCAGCCGGCGGGGTCGCGGTCGGGCCGCCAGCGGCGGAACCGGGCGGTGTGCCGGAAGCGGTCGCCCTGCATGTGGTCGTACGCGACCTCCAGGACGCGCTCGGGCCGCAGCGGGATCCAGGACAGGTTCTTCCCCGCGCTCCAGCGGCTCTGGGCCCCGGGCATGCGGCCGCCGGGCTCTGCCTCGGCCCAGTCGGCCCAGGGGTGGCCCTCGGCGGACTCCATGCGCAGCGGCTCCAGTTCGGCGACGAGTTCCTCGCGGCGGCGCATCGGGAAGGCGGCGCAGACGCCGACGTGCTGGAGTCGGCCGGCGGCGTCGTGCAGGCCGAGCAGGAGGGAGCCGACGACGGGACCGGACTTGTGCCAGCGGAAGCCGGCCAGCACGCAGTCGGCGGTGCGCTCGTGCTTCACCTTGATCATGACGCGTTCGTCGGGGCGGTAGCCGACGTCCGGGGGCTTGGCGACGACGCCGTCCAGTCCCGCGCCCTCGTACTGCTCGAACCACCGCCGGGCCAGCTCGATGTCGGTGGTGGCGGGGGCGACGTGGACCGGCGGCCGTGCCGTGCCGAGCGCGTCGACCAGGGCCTGGCGGCGCCAGGTCTGCGGGTCCGCCATCAAGGAGCGGTCGCCGAGCGCCAGCAGGTCGAAGGCGACGAGGGAGGCGGGGGTGCGTTCGGCGAGCTGCCGCACACGGGAGTCGGCGGGGTGGATGCGCTCCAGCAGCGCGTCGAAGTCCAGCCTGCCCCCGCCGGCGATGACGATCTCCCCGTCGACGACGGCGCGCGGCGGCAGTTGGGCGCGGACCGCCTCGACGACCTCCGGGAAGTAGCGGGTCAGGGGCTTGCCGGTGCGGCTGCCGATCTCCACCTCGGCACCGTCGCGGAAGACGATGGCGCGGAACCCGTCCCACTTGCCCTCGTACAGCATGCCGGGCGGGATCTCGGTGGCGGACTTGGCGAGCATCGGCTTCACGGGCGGCATCACCGGCAGGTCCATGCCGCGATTCTCCGCCCGGCGCGCGCCGCCCGCCCGTCGGGCCTACCGTGTCGGGGACGGGAGAGGCGGTGACGGCATGGCAGAGGCGGTCGAGCTGACCGTCGGCGAGCGGACGGTCCGGATCTCGAACCCGGGGAAGGTGTACTTCCCGGAACCGGGCTTCACCAAGCTGGACGTGGCCCGCTACTACCTCACGGTCGGCGACGGCGTCCTGCGGGCGCTGCGCGACCGGCCGACGACGATGGAGCGTTACCCGGACGGGGTCGAGGGCGAGTCGTTCTTCCAGAAGCGCGCGCCGAAGAACACCCCGGACTGGATCCCCACCGGCCGCATCCGCTTCCCCTCCGGCCGCCACGCCGACGAGATCTGCCCGACCGAGGTGGCCGCCGTCGTCTGGGGCGCCAACCTCGGCTGCCTCACCTTCCACCCGTGGCCGGTCCGGCGCGGCGACCTCGACCACCCGGACGAGCTGCGCATCGACCTGGACCCGCAGCCGGGCACCGACTTCGCCGACGCGGTGCGCGTCGCCGGCGAACTGCGCGGGCTGCTGGAGGAGCTGGGTCTGCGCGGCTGGCCCAAGACCTCCGGCGGGCGGGGCCTGCACGTCTTCGTGCCCATCGAGCCCGAGTGGACGTTCACCGGGGTGCGGCGGGCCGCCATCGCCATCGCCCGCGAGATGGAACGCCGGATGCCCGGGCAGGTCACCAGCGCGTGGTGGAAGGAGGAGCGCGGCGAGAAGATCTTCGTCGACTACAACCAGACCGCGCGCGACCGCACCATCGCCTCCGCCTACTCCGTACGGCCCAAGCCGCACGCCCCGGTCTCCGCGCCGCTGCGCTGGGAGGAGGTGCCGCAGGCACACCCGCGGGACTTCGACCTGGTCACCATGCCCGCGCGCTACGCCGAGCTGGGCGACGTCCACGGCGGCATGGAGGAGCACGCCTTCCGGCTGGACGCCGTCCTGGAACTGGCCGAACGCGACGAGCACGACCGCGGGCTGGGTGACATGCCGTACCCGCCGGACCACCCCAAGATGCCCGGGGAGCCGCTGCGGGTGCAGCCGAGCCGGGCCAGGCGGACGCCGGACGGCGACGCCGGCGGGGACTGACGGCGCGCCAGGACGGCGCGGCCGCACGGCGGCGCGGCACGACCCCTTCCCACCGCGACCGCGCTGACGCATCATCAGGCGCATGCCCGCGCCTCGACCCGTGCCCCTGGACGAGTACCCGGTCCATCAGATCGCCCGTTCCATGCGCCACGTCGCGACCGGTGACCGCAACGCCTACGACCGTTCGATCTTCCACTTCTTCGACCACGAGGGCCGGGCCCTGCTCGTCACCGGCCTCGGCGTCCACCCCAACCTGGGCGTCACCGACGCCTACGCGACCCTGACGCGCGGCACCGGCATGCTCGCGGTGCGCGCCTCGGACGCGCTCGGCGAGGACCGCATGCGGCAGCAGGTCGGGCCGCTGCGCATCGACGTCCTGGAACCGCTCCGCAGGCTGCGGCTGACCTGCGACGACGAATTCCTCTCGTACGACCTGGAATGGGAGGCCGCGTTCCCGGCCGTCGAGGAGCCGCACCACGCCCAGTACCGGGGCGGCCGGCTCTTCCTGGAGGCCAGCCGCTTCGTCCAGGCCGGCACCTGCCACGGTGTGGTCCGCACCGGCGACGGCGAGGAGATCCGTGTGGAGCGCGGCCGCTGGACGGCCACCCGGGACCGCAGCTGGGGTGTGCGCCCGGTGCCCGGCGAGGCCCCGGGACGGGCCGAGGAGGAGCACCGCCCGCAGGGTTTCCACTGGCTGTGGATACCGATCCGGTTCGACGACCGCTTCGTCATGGTGATCGCCCAGGAGGACGCCGACGGCTACCGCTCCCTGGACGAGGCCCTGCAGATCACCGAGCACGGCCCGGACCGGCAACTGGGCCGGGCCCACGTCGGCATCACCTACCGGGAGGGCACCCGCACCCCGGTCTCCGCCGTCGTCCACCTCGACGGCGGGAAGATCGAGGCCGAGGTGCTGGTCTCCAGCCCGCTCGCCGTCGGGGCCGGCTACCCGCCGGCCCGCGACTGGCAGCACGGCGAGTGGAAGGGCCGCGGATGGCTCGACCGCCGTGCGTATGACCTGACGGATCCGGCGGTCATGGCGCCCGCCGCCTACGGAGTCACCGACCACGCCGCGCGTTTCGCCTGGGACGGCCGGGTCGGCTACGGCATCTTTGAGCACGGCAGCTTCGGCCGCCACACCCCCAGCGGCTTCACCGGTCAGGAGGCCATGTGACAACGGTGCGCACCACCACCCGCGATCCCCGACTGCTGCGCAGCCGCCTCGACGAGTGGCTGGCCGCGAAGCACCCCGGCGCCCACAGCCGCGCGGTGCACGCCCCCTCCGCGAACGGCCTGTCCAGCGAGACCGTCCTGTTCGACCTGGCCGTCCCCCATCCGGCGGGCACCGCGCGCCAGCGCATCCGCCCCTGCGTGCTGCGGCTGGCCGGCGACCCCGACGCCTACACCGTCTTCCCGACGTACGACATGGCCGCGCAGTACCGCGTCATCCGGACGGTCGCCGCGCGCACCCGCGTCCCCGTGCCCGAACTGCTGTGGCTGGAGCCCGACCCGGGGCCGCTCGGCGCGCCCTTCTTCGTCATGGAGCGCGTCCCGGGGCGCGTCCCGCCGGACGTCATGCCCTACACCTACGGCGGCAACTGGCTCTTCGACGCCTCCGAGCAGGACCGGGCGCGGCTGGAGCGTTCGACGGTGCGCGTCCTCGCCGAACTCCACACCGTCCCCGGCGAGGGGACGCTGCGCGCGCACGTCGACGCCCAACGCGCCTACTACGAGTGGGTCGTGGACGGGCTGGCCCCCTCGCCCGTCATCGAGCGGGCCTTCGCGTGGCTGGAGAAGCACTGGCCCGCCGACCCCGGCCCGTCCGTGCTCAGCTGGGGCGACGCCCGGGTCGGCAACATCGTCTACGACGCCGACTTCTCCCCCGTCGCCGTCCTCGACTGGGAGATGGCCTCCGCCGGCCCCCGGGAACTGGATCTCGCCTGGCTGGTGTACCTGCACCGCTTCTTCCAGGACCTCACCGTCACCGCCGGCTTCCCCGGCATGCCGGACTTCCTCGACCGCGACCGCGTCGCGGGGACCTACGCGGAGCTCACCGGGCACACCCCGCGCCACCTGGACTTCCACCTCCTGTACGCCGCTTTGCGGCACGCGGTCGTGATGCTGCGGATCGGTCACCGCCAGGTGCACTTCGGCGAGCGCGAGATGCCGGCCGACCCGGACGCGCTGATCCTGCACCGGGACACGCTGGAGGCGATGGTGGAGGGCCCCCACCGCTGATCCCAGGACCCGGCCCGGAACCTCACGCGGAACCTCACGTTCCGTGACGGCGGGGCTGCCCGGGGTGCCCGCAGCGGCGCTCCGGACGGCCCCGCGGCCCGTTGTGGCAAGGCTGCCGCCCGGGTGGACCTCAGGACCTGCGGCCGGACGTCATCCGTGCCACCCTGGCGGGGGAACGGGATGATGATATTCACCCGTTTGTCACGTCGTGCACTGCCGTGTCCGGGTGCGGGCTGCGACCCTCGGTCGGGGAGGGGACCCGCGCCGTCGTGAGGAGTACGCATGCACCAGCACCTCGCCCGTACCGCCACGGCCGCCGCCCTGCTGGGAGCCTCCGCGTTCGTCACCATGCCGGCCCACGCGGCCCCCGCGGACCCCTCCTCCCCCACGGTCTTCGCCCACCGGGGCGCGTCCACCGAGGCCCCCGAGAACACCCTGGCGGCCGTACGCCGGGCCAACGAGCAGCACATCAAGTGGATCGAGAACGACGTCCAGCGCACCAAGGACGGGGCTTTGGTCGTGATCCACGACGCGACGCTGAACCGCACCACCGACGTCGAGCAGGTCTTCCCGGACCGCGCCCCCTGGCGCGTCGCCGACTTCACGCTCGCCGAGATCCGCCGGCTCGACGCCGGCAGCTGGTTCGCCCCCCGCTTCCGCGGCGAGCGCGTCCCCACCCTCCAGGAGTACCTGACCCTCCTCGACCGCGACCAGCAGGGGCTGCTGCTGGAGCTCAAGCAGCCCGAGCTCTACCCCGGCATCGAGAAGCAGACCGTCGACACCCTGGAGAAGGCCGGCTGGCTCGACCGGGCCCACCTCTCCGGCCGCCTGGTCATCCAGAGCTTCAGCGCCGACGCCCTGCGCCGCACCCACGAACTGCGCCCGGCCGTGGAGACCGGCTTCCTGGGCAGCCCGCCGGTCTCACAGCTGAAGGAGTACGCGGCCTTCGCCGACCAGATCAACCCGGACGAGAAGGACGTCACCTACGCCTACGTGCAGGCGGTCCACGGCACGAAGGGCCCCGACGGCAAGCCGCTGCGCGTGAACGCGTGGACGGTCGACGACCTCACCACCGCCGTCCGCATGGCGGCCCTCGGCGCCGACGGCATCATCACCAACCGCCCGGACGTCATCCGCAACGGCGTGCAGTGACCCGGACGGTCGCGTGCGCGGCCCGCTGAACCGCTCGGCCGAACGCGACGTACCAGTCACCGTGGGTGGCACCGGGTCGCCGACGCGGAAGGAAAGGGCCGAACGATCCCCTTGGACGCGAGCCGCCCCGTCAGCAGCGCCGGCACGGCGCACGGCCGGCAGGAAGTGCCGGGCCTCGAAGGTCTCCGCGGCCTGGCCGCACTGTACGTACTCCTGTTCCACTGCTGGCTGTACACGTTCCCGGGGTATCCCGACAGTTCCGCCCCCTGGTGGCTGGACGGGCTCGTGTACGGCCGTCTCGCCGTCGTCTTCTTCCTCGTGCTGTCGGGGTTCTCCCTGGCCATCTCCCCGGCGCGCGACGGCTGGCGGCTGGGCGGTGCCGCCCGTTTCCTGCGGCGCCGGGCCTGGCGCATCCTCCCCCCGTACTGGGCGGCGCTCGCGCTGAGCCTGGTCGTCGCCTTGTTCGTGGTGCCGGCCTCGCACTTCGGGCCGCCCACCGGCGCGACGGTCCTGGTGTACGGGCTGGTCGCCCAGGACGTGTTCACCGCGCCGACGCCGAACGGCACGTTCTGGTCGATCGGCGTGGAGGCGGAGCTCTACCTCCTCTTCCCGCTCCTGCTGTTCGTCCGGCGGCGGCTGGGCGCCGTGGTCCTGGTCGCGGGAGTGACGCTCCTGGTCGTCGCCCGGGGCCTGATGGCCGCGCACGTGACCCCGGTGGAGGGGAACAACTGGCTCACCCCGCATCTCGCCCCGGTGTTCGTCGCCGGCCTGGCGGGCGCGGGGATCGTCGTCGCGTCGGCCCGGGTCCGGCGCCTGCCGTGGCACTGGTTCGCCGTCCTGGCCGCCGCGCCGGTCGTGGCGCTCGCCGCCGTCAAGGGACAGGTCTGGACGGTGGACCACTACTTCTGGGTGGATCTCGCCGTCGCGCCCGCCATGACGATGCTGATCGCCGCGGTCGCCACCGGACGGCCCGCCCTCCTGCTACGGCTGCTGACCGCACGCCCCGTCCGTGTCCTCGGCGACTTCTCGTACAGCCTCTACCTCGTCCACCTGCCCGTCGTCATGACCGTCATCAGGCGCGTCGCCCCCAGGTTCGTCTCCCCCGGGCTGCCCACGTTCTGGTTCACCCTCGTACTGGCGTTGCCCGTCTCGCTGCTGGTGGCGTGGCTGTTCGCCCGGGTCTTCGAGCTGCCCTTCAAGCGGCACCGCTCCTGGAAGTCCCTGCTCGCGCCGGTCCGTTCGCGGACCACCGGCCCGGCCCTCCCAGCGCCGGCCGAGGCCGCGCCGGCAGGTCCGTGACGTCCGGCCCCCGGGGACGGCGAAGGCCCGCGGCGTCCGAACCGGTCGGACGCCGCGGGCCTTGGCCTCACCTGTCGGTCAGTACACCGGCTTGTCGGGCTCGATCGTGTTGACCCAGCCGATGACGCCGCCGCCGACGTGGACCGCGTCCGAGAAGCCCGCGGACTTCAGGACGGCGAGGACCTCGGCGGAGCGGACGCCGGTCTTGCAGTGCAGGACGATCTTCTTGTCCTGCGGGAGGTCCTGGAGGGCGTTGCCCATGAGGAACTCGTTCTTGGGGATCAGACGCGCGCCCGGGATGGAGACGATCTCGTACTCGTTGGGCTCGCGGACGTCGATGATGTCGATGTTCTCACCGTCGTCGATCCACTCCTTGAGCTGCTTGGGAGTGATCGTCGACCCCATCGCCGCCTCCTGCGCCTCCTCGGAGACGACGCCGCAGAAGGCCTCGTAGTCGATGAGCTCGGTGACGGTCGGGTTCTCGCCGCAGACCGCGCAGTCCGGGTCCTTGCGGACCTTGACCTGGCGGTACTGCATCTCCAGGGCGTCGTAGATCATCAGGCGGCCGACGAGCGGCTCGCCGGTGCCGGTGAGGACCTTGATGGCCTCGGTGACCTGGATGGAGCCGATGGACGCGCACAGCACGCCCAGGACACCGCCCTCGGCGCAGGAGGGCACCATGCCCGGCGGCGGGGGCTCGGGGTACAGGCAGCGGTAGCAGGGGCCGTGCTCGGACCAGAAGACCGACGCCTGGCCGTCGAAGCGGTAGATGGAGCCCCAGACGTACGGCTTGTTCAGCAGCACGCACGCGTCGTTGACCAGGTAACGGGTCGCGAAGTTGTCCGTGCCGTCGACGATCAGGTCGTACTGGCTGAAGATGTCCATCACGTTGTCGGCCTCGAGCCGCTCCTCGTGAAGGACCACGTCGACGTAGGGGTTGATGCCCTTGACGCTGTCGCGGGCGGACTCCGCCTTGGAGCGGCCGATGTCCGCCTGACTGTGGATGATCTGGCGCTGCAGGTTGGACTCGTCGACCTCGTCGAACTCCACGATGCCGAGCGTGCCCACCCCGGCGGCGGCCAGGTACATCAGGGCGGGCGAACCGAGACCGCCGGCGCCCACACAGAGCACCTTGGCGTTCTTCAGCCGCTTCTGCCCGTCCATCCCCACGTCGGGGATGATCAGGTGGCGGGAGTACCTGCGGACCTCGTCGACGGTGAGCTCGGCGGCCGGCTCGACCAGGGGTGGCAGCGACACGGGGACTCCGTTTGTCGATCGATCACTACGGTGGTTATTCCCGTAACACTGCCACGCCCTTCTTCATTCCGAGACCGCCGTCCCGAGGGGCGAGACTGATTTTGGTCACATGCTGGGCGGCGGCTGGCGGCGGAGCATGCGCGAGGCCTCGTCCCAGTAGCCCGGCAGGCCGTCCCAAGCCGCGTGGTCGGTGCGGTCGGTGAAGTAGACGGTCGCCGCGCCCTGCCAGCGGGCGATCCGCATGGCGTTCTCCAGGTGCGGGGCGGGGACGCCGTGCACCAGGTGGCAGAAGCGCTCCGGCGGGTACGCGGCCGTCCACTCCGGGGCCTCCGACCAGCGGTACTGCATCCACGGCCCGGCGAAGGTCACCAGTTGGTCGGCGGCTTCGGCGTAGCCCTCGTACGGATGGCAGCCGTGACCGAGCACGACGTGCCCGGTGCTGCCACCCTCAACCGTCAGCAGCGCGCGCAGGGTGGTGATCACCCGGCGGCAGTCGGACAGCTCCGAACTCGTGGTCGGGGCACGGTCGAGGTAGAAGCCGTCGACCCGGTACCAGTCGAGGAAGCGGTGTGCGTCGGCGACCAGTTGGCCGAAGGGACGCGCCCCGTGCCGGGTGTCCAGGTAGCCGAGCACGGGCACGGCCGCGTCGCGCAGCCGGGCGCACGCCTGCGTGTAGAGCGGGTCGATCCGGGCGCCCGGGCCCCGCGCCACGTTGAGCACCACCCAGTGCATCGGCGCCTCGGGGCGGGCCAGTTCGGCCCATTCGCCCGGGGCGACCAGCGGGTGCGCGTACGCGGGGACCCCGAAGCCCAGTCCGTCACAGCGGTCGATCGGCCTGCGCAGGCCGCTCGGTGTCACACGCGGCATGCCGCCTCCATCCAGACGTCGGCGAGGGATTCCTCGAGGGCGATGCGCGGGCGCCATCCGAGGCGGTCGCGGGCGGTGCGGATGTCGGCCTGCTGCCAGGCGCCGCAGCCGTCCGGGTAGTGGGGGTGGCCGGTGCCGTTCGCCATCAGGTGCGGGTCCTCGACCTCGTGGAGGGCGCCCGCGTAGCCCGCGGCGTTGGCCAGGGCCGCGGCCACCTCGCGCAGCGGTACGGCGCGGCCCGTGCCGATGTTGACCAGGCCCTGGGCGGCGGAGAGCGAGGCCGCGTGCACGGCGCGGGCCACGTCGCGCACGTCCACGAAGTCCCGCTGTACGCCGAGTCCGGTCAGCTTCAGCTCACCGTCGCCGGTCTGCATGGCCCGGCGCATCGCCTCCGCGAGCCGCCCGATCGGCGAGGCGGTGGGCGTCCCCGGCCCGACCGGGGTGAAGACCCGCAGCACGACGGCGTCGAGCCCGGAGCCGAGCACCAGTTCCGTCGCGGCGAGCTTGCTGACCCCGTACGGACCGCCCGGCCGGGGCACGGCGTCCTCGGCCGTCGAGGAACCGGTGGGCGAGGGCCCGTACTCCGCGGCACAGCCCACCTGGACCAGCCGGGCGGAGGTGGCGCTGCGGCGCATCGCCTCGCACACGGAGGCGACGGCGATCGTGTTGTGCCGCGTGAGTTCGCGTGCCCCGCCGCGCGTGGCGCCCGCGCAGTTGACGACGACCCCGGGGTGGACGGCGTCCATGAAGCGCGCCAGCGCGCCGGGACTGCCGGACGACAGGTCGAAGCGCACGTCCGCGTCGTCGCTGCGGCCGAGGGCGGTCAGCTGCACGGCGGGGTCGGCCAGCAGCCGTTCGGCCACGTGACGGCCGACGAATCCGTTGGCGCCCAGGAGGAGGACTCTCATAGCGAGCGCCTCCGCTGCGCTCGCCGTGGTCGGGGGTGCGGGTGGGTCATCGTGAATGGCTCCTTGGCTTCTTCTACGGAACTGCGGGGTGTGCCGGGCCGCCCCGGCCGCCGGCCGCTCATCGCGGCGCCGCCGCGGCCGTGTGCGCCGACGCGCGCGAGAGCGTGGTCAGGGCGTGGGCCGCCAGCGCCAGGGCGGCGGCCGCGCAGGCCAGCGCGGGGACGGCGGCCGGCGGGAGGGGGGACCGGTTCAGCAGGGCCGCGGCCAGGACCACGGCCTCGGTGGCGCAGGCGAGCCCGGTGCCGATGGCGGCCGGGTCGGGGTGGCCGTGCACCGCGAGCAGACGGGCGGTGAACAGCAGCAGGGCGAGCGCCGCGGGCCCGGCGAGCGCGGCGGGGGTGAGCGGGGCACCCGCCACGGCCCGGGCGGCGCACAGCAGCGCGAGCACGAAGGCGAGGAAGAGCGCGAGCGTGCCCGCCAGCAGCGGCCGCACGGCACCGCCGAACTCCTCCAGGCTGCGGCTGCGCAGCAGGTGCCCGCGGGAGCGCTCCGCGAAGCGGTGGGCGCACCAGGCGGCCGGCGCGAGGGACAGCGCGAGCGCGGTCAGCTCGGCGGCGTCCGCGGCGGGCAGCACGCCCCCGGCGAAGCCGTCGACGGCGCGCGGCCCGTACAGCCCGAACCCCACCAGCCAGCAGCTCCACACCGCGCCGGCCGGGCCGGTGCCGTACGGCGCCCTCAGCGGTCCGCGGCGCAGGGCGGCGAGGAGCACGAGCAGGAGCAGCGGCACGGCCACCGCGGCCACCGTGACCGGCGGCAGCACGCGCAGTGCCCCGCTCGCGGCGGCGCAGACGGCGCCCGGGGCGAGGGTGAGCAGCAGGGCGGGGCGGTCCGCCGGCCGGCCCGCGGCGGGCGGGGCGGTGGCGCGGGGCACCCGGGCGTAGAGCTCCTCGGCGAGGGAGAAGACGTCGCGGTGCCGGAAGCCCGCCGCGACGCGGTCGGTGACGCCCTGCGCCTCCAGTCCGGCCACGATCTCCAGCGGGTCCACGGCTTCGGCGCACAGCTGCCGGTGACGGTGCATCAGGGCGCGGACGGGGTCGGCGGGGCCGCGTTTGCGGGGGCCGCCCCCGCGGGCGCCGGCTTCGCTCTCCTGCACGTGGCTCATGCGCGTTCCCGCCTCTCGGCTCCGGCGTACGCGGGCTCACGGGCGGCGAGCGCCCAGGCCGGCGCGGCCGTCCAGTGGCCGGGGACACGGGATTCGGCGGGCCTGCCGAAGGGGACGGGGGTGCCGTCCGGGTCGCGCAGCGGGGCGTGACGGCCGGGCGCGTGGGCCACCAGGTCGAGGTAGATCTCCCGGAACGCCGCCAGGTTCCGCTCGACGGTGAAGAGCTCCAGGGCGCGTTCGCGTGCGGCGGCGCCCAGCCGCTGCCGGCGCTCGGGGTCGTGCAGCAGGGCGACGCAGGCCTCGGCGAGCGCCTTCGGGTTGCGCGGGGGCACGACCAGGCCGGTCCCGCCGATGACCTCCCGTACGGCGCCGACGTCCGTGGAGACGGTGGCCCGGCCGCAGAACATGGCCTCGACCAGGGTGACCGGGAAGCCCTCGACGACGCTGGAGAGGACGACCACGTCCCCGGCCGCGTAGGCGTCGGGGAGCGCCGGGGCGCCCGGCGAGCCGAGCTCCTCGAAGGTGACCGGGTTCTCCCCGGCGGTGACGGCGTCGGCCGCCTCGTCGGGGAAGAGCTGCGCCGCCAGGGAGCGGCACTGCTCCAGGTACGCGGGGTCGCCCTCGCCGGCGCGGACGACGCGCAGCCGCGCTCCGGGTTCCTCCTTGCGCACCTCCCCGAAGGCGTGCAGCAGCCCGACCAGGTCCTTGCCGGGGTCGACCCGGCCGACCCACACCAGCGCCGGGTCGCCGCCCTCGGCGTCGGCCGGCGGCTCGGGCACGGGCCCCTGGTAGCCGGGGTAGACCGTACGGACGCGGTCCCGCTCGGCGCCGCAGTGCTCCTGCCAGCGGCGTGCGTGGGCGTTGCCGGGGGTGACCAGGGCAGCCCGGCGGTACGCCTCGCCCGCGAGGTGGCGGTGGAAGGCGGCGAGCAGGGCGCGTACGGGGGCGGACAGTCCCGCGGCGCGGTGCAGCAGCAGGGTCTCGCGCAGCCGCACGCCGTACTCGGTCACCAGCAGCGGCGTGCCGAAGAACCGTTTGGCCAGGAGCGCGGGCAGCAGGGCGGTGCCGCCGGTCACGGCGTGGCAGAGGTCGGCGGTGGCCAGCGCGTCGCCGAACTCGTCGTACCAGGGCGCGGCCAGCGGCCGCAGCGCGCGCTCCAACTGGTCGGCCGCGAGCAGGAGATCGCCCACCCCGGCCTCCCCGACCAGGGGTCGCGCGCCGGGCGCCCGGCAGACCTCCTCCAGCACGCGCACCGCGTGCTCGGAGCGCAGCAGCGCCGGGACGCCACCGTCCTCGCGGGCGAGTTCGGCGAGGCCGTAGAGCGCGGAGGCGAAACGGTCCGCCACGCCATTGGCCCCGGCGTCCCCCGCCAGCACCCCGACGAGGTCGCGGTACTGCTCCAGCGCCTGCGCCCTCCGCCGGCGCGCCCTGCCCGGCACGCCCCCGGGCCCCGGCGCCGGCCCCCACAGCGGCAGCACGCGTACGTCCCGCACCTGCGGCGGCAGCGCCGGCATCCCCGCCGCCCCGGCCCGTTCGCTCCTGCCGATCGCGTACACCGCGAACTCGTGCCCGGGGAGCCCGCGCACGAGCCGGTCGACCCAGGCGCCCCCCTCACCCCGGGCGTACGGATAACCACCCTCCGCGAGTAATGCGACACGCACGTCTGCCCCCTCTCCGCAGCGGTCTGTTCGGGCGCGATGACCGTATTCCGGCGAAGTGGGGGCACGACGGACGGTTGTCCGCCGTGCCACCGAAAGGGGTGAAGAGACGTAACTTTCCCCAGCGTTGTGCGTTGTGACCGGGTAGACGTTCGCCGGGTCGTTCCCGGGCGAGCGGGGCGCGGTGCCATTCCCGCGCGGACGCCGGCGGTGGCTGTTATCGTCACCGGCATGAAGCGCGCTGCCATGACGACGACGCCGGAGAGTGTCCCGGCGCGCTGACCCCTGTCATGAGGAAGCCCCGGGCGAGTGCCCGGGGCTTTCGCTTGCGGTCATCCGCCCGCCGTCCGCGAGGAGACCGCCATGCACGACCACCGCAAACTCGGCCGCGAGCTCGGCCTGTTCGACACCGACCCGCTGATCGGCGCGGGACTGCCCTACTGGCTGCCGGACGGCGCCGCCGTCCGGCACGCCCTGGAGGAGTACGTCCGCGAGGCCGAACGCCGGGCGGGCTACCGCCATGTGTACTCACCCGTGCTCGGCAAACGCGAGCTGTACGAGATCTCCGGGCACTGGGCGCACTACAGCGACGACATGTTCCCGCCGATGGACCTCGGCGGCGAGCAGGTCGTGCTGCGGCCCAGCCTCTGTCCCCACCACGCGCTGATCTACCGCTCGCGCTCCCGCAGCCACCGCGAACTGCCGCTGCGCATGGCCGAGCTGGGCGGCATGTACCGCTCCGAGCTGTCCGGCGTGCTCGGCGGGCTCACCCGCGTACGGGCCATCCAGCTCAACGACGCGCACATCTTCTGCACCCTCGACCAGGTCGCCGACGAGGCCGGCGCCGCCCTGGAGATGATCGGCCGCGCGTACCGCGCCCTGGGCATCACCCCCGCCCGTCACCGGCTCTCCCTCCCCGGGCCCGGCGGCAAGTACGTCGCCGAGCCCGAGCTGTGGGAACGCTCCACCGCCCTGCTGACCGAGGTCCTGGACCGCTCGGGGCTGCCCTACGAGGCGGCTGCGGGCGAGGCCGCGTTCTACGGGCCCAAGATCGACGTCCAGGTCGCCGACGGCGCGGGCCGCGAGGCCACCTTGTCCACCGTGCAGATCGACTTCCACCAGCCCCGGCAGTTCGGGCTGCACTACATCGGCGCGGACGGCGCGAAGCACCGTCCGGTCATGGTGCACCGCAGCGTCGTCGGCAGCGTGGAGCGGGCCGTGGCGCACCTGGTCGAGCAGCACGGCGGAGCGTTCCCGCCGTGGCTCGCGCCCACCCAGGTGGTCGTCCTCCCGGTGTCGGAGGCGGAGCTGCCGCAGGCCCAGGCGCTGGTGGGGCGGTGCCTCGACCTGGGGCTGCGCGCGGACCTGCGCGCACCGGACCGCGGCACCCTCGGGGCGCGCGTCCGGGAGGCCCGCCTCGTCCCCTACCAGGCCGTCATCGGCCCGAAGGAGGCCGCGGACGCGCACGTCGCCCTGCGGCTCCGCGACGGCCGCCGCCTTCCGCCGCTGCCCGCGCACGTGGTACCGGAGCGCGTCCGTGCGGCCGTGGCCGCCCACGACGTGGAGCTGTGGCCCGGGCGTGAGGACCCCGCCTGACCCCCGCCCGGCACGGCGGACCGGGGCGCGCCCGTCCGACCGGGCCGGGCGCGCACCCCGGCGCGTCAGGCGGTGGCCGCCAGTGCGTGGCGCCGGGCGGCGCGCCGGGCGGCGGACTCCTCCGGGTCGAGCACCGGGACCGCCGCCAGCAGCCCCTTGGTGTACTCGTGCTCCGGCGCCTCGTAGACCCGCCCGGCGGGGCCGTACTCCACGATCCGGCCCACCCGCATGACCGCGACGTTGTCGCTGACCTGGCGCACCACGGCCAGGTCGTGGGCGATGAAGACCAGTGCGAGCCCCAGTTCGCGCTGCAACTCGCCCAGCAGCCGGATGACCTGCGCCTGCGTCGTGACGTCGAGCGCCGACACCGGCTCGTCGCAGACGATCAGACGGGGCTCGGGCGCCAGTGCCCGGGCGATGCCGACCCGCTGCCGCTGACCGCCGCTGAACTCGTGCGGATAGCGGTGGTACCAGTCGGGGTCGAGCCCGACCCGTTCCAGCAGTTCCCGCACGCGGGCGACGACCGCGGCGTCGTCGAGGACCCCGGCCGTCCGCAGCGGGTCCGCGATGGACTCGCCGATGCTGCGCCGCGGGTTGAGCGAGGACACCGGGTCCTGGAACACCATCTGCAGTCCCGGCGTGCCCGCGACGGAGCGTGCGCCCGGGCGCCGCAGTTCGCCGCCCGTGGGCTCCAGGAGCCCCACGAGCATCCGCCCGAGCGTGGTCTTGCCGCTGCCGCTCTCCCCGACGACGCCGAGCGTCTCGCCCGCGCGCACGGTCAGCGAGACGCCGTCGACCGCCGCGACCCGGGAGCCGCGCCGGCCGAACTCCCGCCGCACGCCGACGGCTTCGAGGAGGACCTCGCCCACGGCCGCGCCGCGCGGCTTCGCCGTCTCCACCCGCGGGACCGCGGCCACCAGGTCCCGCGTGTACGGCTGTCGCGGCGCGCCCAGCACGGTGCCGACCGGTCCGCGCTCCACGGCACGGCCGTCCTTCATCACCAGGACCTCGTCGACGCTCCCGGCCACCACGCCCAGGTCGTGGGTGACCAGCAGCAGCCCCATGCCGGTCTCCTGCCGCAGTTCGCCGAGCAGGTCGAGGATCTGCGCCTGCACGGTGACGTCGAGGGCCGTCGTCGGTTCATCCGCGACGAGCAGCCGCGGCTCGCACGCGAGCGCCATGGCGATCAGGGCCCGCTGGCGCATGCCGCCGCTGAACTCGTGCGGCCGGAAGCGGGCCCGCCTCGGTGCGTCGGCGATGCCGACCCGGTCGAGCACCTCGACCGCCCGCGCGCGGGCCGCCCGCCGGGAGGCCTTGGGGTGGTGGACCCGGTACACCTCGGCGATCTGGTCGCCGATCGCGAAGTACGGGTCGAGCGAGGACAGCGGGTCCTGGAAGACCATCGCCGCGAGCCCGCCGCGCAGCCCGCGCAGTTCCCGTTCCCCCGCGGTCAGGACGTCGACGCCGGCCACCCGCACCGAGCCGCCGATCCGCGCACCGCTGCCGCGGTGCAGTCCCAGCAGGGTGAAGGCGGTGGCGCTCTTGCCGCTGCCGGACTCGCCGACGACGCCGAGGGCGCCGCCCTGCTCCACGGAGAAGGAGAGCCCGTCCACGGCCCGGACGGTGCCCGTGCCGGTGGGGAAGTCGATCGTGAGGTCCTCGACCTCGATCAGCCGTGACGTCATGCCAGCACCACCCGTCGGTCGGCCACCGCGTACAGGACGTCCGCGAGGGCGTTGGCGAGGACCACGAAGAAGCCGGTGACCAGTACCAGTCCGACGACGACCGGCAGGTCCTCGGTCTTCACCGAGTCCACCAGGCTCTTGCCGAGCCCGGGGATGCCGAAGAGCGACTCGGTGAGCACCGCGCCGCCGAACATCGTCCCCAGGTCCAGCGCGGTCAGTGCGATGACCGGCGGCAGGGCGCCGCGCAGGGCGTGCCGTCCGATGACCGAACGCTCGCGGACGCCATAGGCGCGGAAGGTGCGCACATGGTCCTCGGCGAGCGTGTCCAACATGGAACTGCGGGTCAGCCGGGCGTACTTGGCGCTCTCCAGGATGGCCAGGGAGAGCCAGGGCAGCACCAGGTTCCACGCCCACTGCTCGGGGTCCTCGGTCAGCGGGACGTAGGACGGGAAGGGCAGCCAGCCCAGCACCGAGACGAACAGCAGCATCAGCAGGATGCCGATGATGAAGACGGGCACGGCGTTGCCGGCGAGGGTGAGCCCGGTCAGCAGCCGTTCGGTGAGCCCGCCGTGGCGCAGCGCCGAGAGCACCCCGGTGCCGACGCCGATGACCAGCCACAGCACCATCGCGCCCAGCGAGAGCGAGGCGGTGGCCGGCAGCCGCTGGGCCAGCAGGGAGGTCACCTGCTCGCCGCTCTGGTACGAGAAGCCCAGGCACGGTGCGCCGCAGTGCTCGGTGCCGACACCGGTGCTGATGTCGGTGCCGGCGAACAGGCCGTGCAGGAAGTGGGCGTACTGCGCGAAGGCCGGGTCGTCCAGGCCCAGCTGGGTGCGGACCTGGGCGACCTGGTCGGCGGTGCACTTGGGCCCGCAGGCCAGCCGTGCCGGGTCACCGGGCAGGACGTAGAAGAGGGCGTAGACCGCGATGCTCAGTACGAGCAGGACCAGCAGGGCCGCCAGCAGCCGGCGCAGTGCGAACCGGGTGAGGAGGATCATGACCGCGCCTCCTTGCGCCTGCGGGCCACGGACCGCAGGCGGCTGCCGGCGCGCGGGTCCAGGGCGGTGCGCACGCCGTCGCCGAGGGCGGTGAAGGCGAGGACGGTGACGAAGATCAGGCCGGCGGGCAGCAGCACGTACGTCGGATCGGCCTGGTACCAGGTGGTCGCGGAGGAGAGCATCTGTCCCCAGGAGGGCGTGGGCGGCTTGACGCCGATGCCGAGGAAGGACAGTCCCGCCTCCGACGCGATGTTGGAGGGCACCAGCAGCGCGCTGTACGTCACCACGGGCGCGGCCAGCGACGGCAGCAGTTCGCGGCGCGCGATCCGCCACCGGCCGGCGCCGCCGAGCCGGGCGGCGGCCACGTAGTCGAGGGACTTGAGGCTCAGGGTCTGGGCCCGGACGATGCGGGAGGTGCCGCCCCAGCCGAGCAGGCCGAGGACGAGGACCAGCAGCACCGGACGCGGGAAGCCGGCGGGGACGATCGCCAGCAGGGCGATGGAGAAGACCAGGGTGGGCAGCGCCAGCATGACGTCGGTCGTCCGGCTGAGCAGGTTGTCCAGGAAGCGGTTGCCGAGGCCGGCGGCGAGGCCGACCGTGACCCCGAGGACGACCTGCACGACGGTGGCGGCGAGGCCGATGCCCAGCGAGATCCGCGCGCCGTACACGAGCCGGGCGAACAGGTCGCGCCCGGTGCCGGGTTCGACACCGAGCCAGTGGTCGGCGCTCACTCCGCCGAAGGAGCCGGTCGGTACGCCGCCGAGGGCGGAGTCGACGGCCGAGGCGTGGTACGCGTCCGGGTCCTGCCCCTCCAGGGCGGCGAGCAGCGGGGCGGCGAGGGCCACCAGGACGAGCAGGGCGATCACGGCGACCCCGGCGAGGGCGGCGCGCTGGGCGCGCAGCCGCCGCCAGAGCTGCCGGGCGCGGCGAGCACGTCGGTCGTGGTCACTTGACCGCGACCTGCGAGACGTCGAGGACGCCGGTCCAGTCGCTGATGACGACGTTCTTGACGTCCTTGCCGTACAGGCGCTTGTAGACCGGGTGGACCAGCGGCACGGTCAGCGCCTGCTCGCCGATCTTCTTGTCGAGGGCGCCCCAGCGCACGGCGGCGGCCTTGAGGTCGGTGAGCTTGTTGATCTCGTCGATCTCCTGGTTCACGGCCGGGTCGTCGAGCTGGGCGTTGTTGAAGTTGTAGCCGTCCTTGACGATCTGCCGGCCGTCGAAGATCGGGGCCAGGAAGGGACCGCCGGACGGCCAGTCGGCGCCCCAGCCGGCGAGGAAGAAGCCCGGCTCGGTCTTGATGCCGTGGATCTTCTCGCTGTAGGCGCTGGACTCCAGTCCCTCCAGCTTGACGGTGATGCCGGCCTTCTTCAGGGCGTCCTGCAGGGCGGTGGCGACCTCGGGACCCTGCTCGTCGCCGCCGCTGCTGTCGTGGGTCAGCGTGACGGTCAGGCCGTTCGGGTAACCGGCCTCCTTCAGCAGCTCCTTGGCCTTGGCGGCGTCACCGCTCTTGCCGGCCGGGAACGCGTCGTACGGGGTGTAGCCGAAGGACTCCTGCGCGGGCAGGAAGGTGGTGGCCGGCTCGGCGAGCGAGGAGCCGCCGAGGGCGTTGACGACGGTGCTGCGGTCGACCGCGTAGGAGATCGCCTGGCGCACCTTGGGGTTGTCGAACGGCTTCACCTTCGGGTTGAAGGAGATGTAGTCGGTGTAGCCGAATTGCCCGGTCCCGACGCGGCCCGCGAGCTCCTTGTCGCCGGTGATCTTGGCGAGTTCGGCGGCGGTGAGGTTGGTGTCGGTGGTGACGGCGGCGGCGTCCTTGCCGGAGCCGGAGGACAGCCGCTGGTTGATCACGGCGGCGTCGAGGCCGGAGCGGACGTCGATGCGGTCCGGGTAGGCCTTGCGCTCCTCGTCGGTCTTCGGGTCCCAGTGGGTGTTGCGCTCCAGGACGAGGTGCTCGCCGTCGTTCTCGTTGCCGACGACCTTGTACGGGCCGGAGGAGAACGGGTGGTTCTCGTACTTGGTGCCGGTGTCCTTGGCCTTCGGCACCGGGGCGAAGGAGGTCTGGGTGGCCAGGAACGGGAAGTCGCCCTCGGGCTTGTTCAGGTGGAAGACGATGGTCTTCGCGTCCGGGGTCTCGATGGAGTCCAGACCGCCCTTGTCCTTGTACGGGCCCTGGTACTCCTTGCCGCCGACCAGCCAGTCGCGCAGGTAGGGGGCGCCGCCGGACAGTTCGGCGGCGAAGGAGCGCTCGATGCCGTACTTGATGTCGGCGGTGGTGATCGGGCTGCCGTCCTCGTACTTCAGGCCGTCCTTGAGGTGGTACGTCCAGACGGTGGCGTCCTGGTTGGGCGTGCCGGTGTCGGTGGCGAGGTCCGGGACGACCTTCGCGCCGTCCGCGCCGCTCTCGCGGTTGCGGGTGGTCAGCGTGCGGAAGACCAGGCCGGGGACGTTGCCGCCGCCGGAGGTGTAGAGCCGCGCCGGGTCGAAGTCCTCCTGCGGGGACTGGTTGAGGACGTAGAGCGTGCCGCCCTTGGCGGGCTTGCCGTCGGCCGCCGCCTTGGCCCCGCTGTCCTCCGGGCCGCAGGCGGCGGCGCCGCCGGTGATCGCCAGGACGACGGCTGCCGCTGCGAGGCGGCGAGGTGTGACGGACAGGTGAGACATCGAAGATCCCTTTCGCGGCTGCGAGTTGGAGAGGGCGGGGCTGGGGAAGGCCCGCAGGCAGCGGCGACGGACCCCGCGAAGGGGACCGTGAAGGATCGATCAAACGTCGAGACGCGCGCCCACGGGTCGGAGAGGACCGGGGCGAGGGGAGATGCGCCCTCTACGCGCCCGGCACCGTGGAACGGCGACACAGGATGTCGGCGACGCAGTGCCCGGCCACGCCGATGAGCGCCAGCTCGATGCTGGCGTCGGCGTCTGTGGCAGGGCTGTGCGGCATGCCGAAAACATTGAACGATTAATCGCCCGATGTCAAAAAGCTAGCCCCGGGGGTAGGGCCAGGCGTTGGGCTTGCAGGTCAGGCCCCCGTAGGAGAGGAACTTCGTCTGCTGCATCATGACCGGGGCCAGGGCGCCCTGCTTGGGGCAGAGCACGTGGTCGTAGCCGAGCCGGTGCCCGACCTCGTGGTTGATCAGCATCTCGCGGTAGGCCGGCATCCGGTCCGGGCCGTACGTCGTTGACCCCTCCGCCCAGCGGTACGCGTTGATCATCGTCCGGGGAGTCGACGCCGCGTCACATGACACATTGTCAACCGTCGTGTCCAGGCCGGACTTCGCGCACCAGGTGGCCGTGGTGCCGGGGCTGGCCAGGGTGATCACGATGTCGGCCGGGCCCGTTGAGACCCGCTCGAAGGTGCGGGACCCGGCGTGCGCCCAACTCCGCTTGTCGTTCAGCGTCTTGTAGACCGCGTCCGCGAAGAGCCGGGCGTCCAGCGGCAGCCCCTTCTCGACGTCCACCCGCACGCGCAGCAGCTTGCCCTTGCCGGGGGCCTTCTCGTGGCCGGCCACGGTCTGGAACTTCCCCGCCAGGCTCAGGTCCTGGTCGAGCGGGTAGCGCCGGACCATCGCCTGGTCGTAGGTGAGCGGGGCCGTGACCGCGGAGGGTGAGGTCGAGGGGGTCGCCCGGCCCTGGGAGCGGGACGCGGAGTCGTCGGCGCCCCGGCTGCCGCCCGGTGCCGCGGCGGCGGACGAGTGACGCTTCTCACCCCCGGCGGCCATCTGGCCCGCGACGACGACGGCCAGCACGGTCACGACCGCCGCGGCGGCGGCGCCGCCGAGCGCGCGAGCCCTGACGCCCTTCTTGGGCCGTTCGGGTTGTTCGCCGCCCTCCCCGGCCTCCGCGGCGCCCTCCACGGGTGCCCCGGATTCCGTGGTGGCGGAGGGCGCGTCGAAGGCCGCGACGAAGTCCCGCCGCGGGCCGGGGCCGCCACGGGCTCCCGCGCCGGGCGCCCGGCGCTGGCGCGGGAAGCCCGCTATTCGGGGCGCGGTGAAGAGGTCCGCGTCGAGGGGGTCGTCGTCCTCCGGGTTCTCCGTGCCGAGCGCGGTGTCCGCCAGCTCCGCGGGCCGGGTCCCGCGCGGCGTGCGCGGCGGGGCCCAGGAACCGGCCCGGCCCCAGGCCGAGTGCTCGCGGTGCTCGGGGTGGGAGTGGCCCGGGACGTCGTCGTGACCGTGCCCGGCGTCCCCGGGCCGGAAGCCGTCCCGGCCGCCCGGCACGGAACCACCGGGCGCCTGGCCCGGTCCGCCCGGCCGCTGCGGGGTCGTCGTCCCCGGGCCGGAACGCCGGCGGCGGCCGGTGCCCGAGTTGCCGCCGGCTATGCCCGGTACGTCGTCGCGGCGGCCGTCACGGCCGCCCGGTGCGCTGTGCCTGCCCATGAAGTCAGTGATCCGTCCGCGCGTCCGTGGCGTCCAGCAGTTCGCGGAAGGCCCGCTCCACCGCATCGGGGTGCTCCATCATCGCGACGTGCCCGCTGTCGGGGAGCGTCAGCAACCGCGAGTCACGGAACGTCCGGGCGGCACGGTACGCCATCCGGGGGGCCACCAGCTTGTCCTTGCCCCCGTACACCAGCAGTGTCGGCGCGAGTACCCGCTCGGCCTGCCGCCACAGGCTGTGCTGGCCGCCGAGCGTGTAGGCGTCCACGATGCCGCGCGCCGAGCGGGTCAGCGCGTCCCAGAAGTACGGCAGCGCCAGCCGGCGCTCGTACTCCGTGGCGTGCTCGGCGAAGGACTCCTCGCTGACCTGCGACGGGTCGCCGTAGCAGAGCCACAGCAGCTGCCGGGTGCGCCGTTCCACGGACCAGTCGCGGGTGGCGCGGGACACCAGCGCGGTCGCGCCCGGCAGCCCGAGGAACGCGGTCGGCCAGGCGCCGTACTGGGGCGGCACCTCCGGCAGCGCGGGCGAGATCAGCGTCAGGGTGCGGACCAGGTCGGGCCGGGCCGCGGCGACCTTGGTGACGACCGCTCCCCCCAGCGAGTTGCCGAAGAGGTGCACGGGCCCGCGCCCGGAAGCCTCCAGCAGGCGCACGACGGCGCGCGCGTGCCCCCCGATCGAGTAGTTGCCGTCGTCCGGCGGCGGGGAGTGCCCGAAACCGGGCAGGTCCAGGGCCTCGCAGGACACCCGGTCCGCCAGCAGCCGCATCAGCGCCGACCAGTTGGAGGACGACCCGCCCAGGCCGTGCACGAAGAGCGCGGGCGGCAGCCCTTCGGCCTGCTCCGCCCGCGCCCGTACGGTCAGCGTCCGCCCCGGCAAGGCCACGGTCCGCACCGTCTCCCCGTCCCCGGCTCTGGCTCCCGAAGGCGGTACGGGCACGGCGGCGAACGCGGCTTCGGGCGACTCCGTCGAGGACATGGGGCAATGTTACGAGGTGATCACGCGTGCGCTCGTGTGTTCGCCCTCACACGCGTCGTGGGGATTTTCCGCCCCTCCCGTCACTCTGCACACCCCGTTCCTGTCTCCTACGCTCGCAGAAGGGGAAAGAGGGGGACAGTGGGTAGCAGCGGGGGACGGCAGCGCACGACCAGACGGGAGGTGCCCGTGTCCGACGACATCGAGACCTTCGACGACGACGTCATCGACGACCTGGAGGACGCCGAGACCGACATCGAGGCGCCCGAGGCGGACATCGCCGAACAGCACCTCGAACTGCTGCAGCACCGCGATGTCCCGATCACCGAACGCCCCGACGACGCCGATCCGGCCGACGTCGCCGAGCAGCACAGGGTGGTGGAACTCGACGAGGACGACTATCGCTGAGTTCCACTTGGTGAGAATGTGCGTTCGCACAGCGCATGCCCCCGCTACCGAAAAGTACGATGGCACCCGCAGCGCAGAACGACATCACATGGGAGGCGGCGTGACAGCCATCGAGCAGACTGAGGCGCGCCCTCGCGGCACACGCCTGCCGCGCCGGGCCCGGAGAAACCAGCTGCTGGGCGCAGCCCAGGAGGTGTTCGTCGCCCAGGGCTACCACGCCGCCGCGATGGACGACATCGCGGAGCGCGCGGGCGTCAGCAAGCCCGTGCTCTACCAGCACTTCCCCGGCAAGCTCGAGCTCTACCTGGCCCTGCTGGACCAGCATTGCGAGGCCCTGCTGGACGCGGTGCGCACCGCACTGGCCTCCACCAGCGACAACAAGCAGCGCGTGGCGGCCACCATGGACGCCTACTTCGCGTACGTGGAGGACGAGGGCGGTGCGTTCCGCCTGGTCTTCGAGTCCGACCTCACCAACGAGCCGGCCGTCCGCGAGCGCGTCGACAAGGTCGCGCTGCAGTGCGCCGAGGCGATCAGCGAGGTCATCGCCGAGGACACGGGGCTGACCACCGAGCAGTCCATGCTGCTCGCCGTCGGCCTCGGCGGCGTCTCGCAGGTCGTGGCCCGTTACTGGCTCTCCAGCGGCAGCTCCATGCCCCGCGAGACCGCGGTGCAGTTGCTGACGTCGCTGGCCTGGCGCGGCATCGCGGGCTTCCCGCTGCACGGCGCCGAGCACTGACGCCTCCGCCCGGCGGCTGTTCGCTCTGGGCGTGCCCGTCGGCCGGTGCCCTGGTGCCGGGCGCGGCTAATGTGTCCTGCGTACGGCGCGATTTCCAACCGCGCACACCGCAGACCGTTCGGAGGGACAAAAGCCGTGGAGGTCAAGATCGGCGTGCAGCACGCGCCGCGCGAGATCATCATCGAGAGCGCGCAGACGGCCGAGGAGGTCGAGAAGGCCGTCGCCGAGGCGCTCACGGGCACCGCCAAGCTGCTCAGCCTCACCGACGAGCACGGAAAGCGCGTGCTCGTGCCGGCCGAACGGCTGGCCTACGTGGAGATCGGTGAGCAGGCGGCGCGCCGGGTGGGCTTCGGCGCCCAGCTCTAAGCAGGGCAGGGAGCAGGGCAGGTCAGAGCCTCGCCGCTCCCGCACCGGGACGACGCACGGCGGGTCACCCCCGAATGGGGTGACCCGCCGTTTCGCCGTGCGGGCCCGCGGGGTAGGACCCGTGCGACCGAAGTCTCCGGGAGGGGCCGCACGATGATGTGGGAAGCGCTCGCGTTCGCCGCCGTCGGACTGTCCGTCGCGTACGCCGCGACCCGGATGCTCCCCCGCCGCCGCCTTCCCGCGGCCACGCTGGTGCTCGCCACGGGAACGGTCGCCGCCGTCCTCGGCGGTCTCATCACCCGTACCGTCCTCGGCTCGGACCGGTTCCTGATCAGCCTCGCCGTGTCGGTGGGGGTGGCGGCCGCCCTGCTCTCGCTGCTGGTGCGCCCGCCGCGGAACGCCCGCCGGTCGTCGCCGCGCACGGCCTGAGCCGCACGGCCCGGACCGCTCAGGCGGCCAGGCCCAGCGCCGCCATCCGCTTGGTGTGGGCCTCGGTGATCCGGGTGAACATCCGGCCGACCTCCGCGAGGTCGAAGCCGTCCGCGACCCCGCCGACCAGCATCGTGCTGAGCGCGTCCCGGTCCGCCACGACCCGCTGCGCCTGCGACAGCGCCTCGCCCATCAGCCGGCGCGCCCACAGCGCGAGCCGCCCGCCGACCCGCGGGTCGGCCTCGATGGCGGAGCGCACCTTCTCCACCGCGAAGGAGGCGTGGCCGGTGTCGTCCAGCACGGCAAGCACCAGCTCGCGGGTGTCGGCGTCGAGGCGGGCGGCGACCTCGCGGTAGAAGTCGGACGCGATGGAGTCGCCGACGTACGCCTTGACCAGGCCCTCCAGCCAGTCCGACGGCGCGGTCAGGCGGTGGAACTCGTCCAGTGCGGCGGCGAAGGGCTCCATCGCCGCGGTCGGGTCCGCCTCGACGGTGGTGAGCCGCGCGCGGAGCTGCTCGAAGTGGTGGAACTCGGCGGACGCCATCGCCGCGAGCTCCGCCTTGTCCTCCAGGGACGGCGCGAGCTTGGCGTCCTCCGCGAGCCGCTCGAAGGCGGCCAGCTCGCCGTACGCGAGTGCCCCGAGCAGGTCCACGACCGCCGCGCGGTACTGCGGGTCCGCGGACGCGGCGGCCCAGTCCTTGGCGGCGATGGTCGTCTCGGCGGGGGTGTCGGCGGGGGTGTCAGGCGTCTCCATGCTGCGCACAATAGCCAACCCCACCAGCGCGGCAACCATCCCGTGCGGCCCCGGCGCGCGGAAGCCGCGACGTGACCTGTCCCACGTACCCCGAAATCCATCCGCCGCAGGTGTGTCATTCCGGGGTACAGTGATATGGACCCGCCAGGTGACCCGGCGGGTCACGCATGAATGGATGCCCGGTCGGTGGCCCGATCGGCTCCTACCGACCGCCCTCCCCACATGGGGAGGGGCCCGTATCGCGGCGCGCGCGAGGGCAGCGGTCCCGCGCACCTCGGCCACCCAGGGCCGTACGACACCTCGCGCGGTCAGCGCAGTTCCCTGCGCTCGACCCTCCCCCGTTCACACGCTCAGCGCCGCGTCCCAAACAGAAGAGGCAGAGCATCCTGACCACCATCACGACTTTCCGTGACCTGGGGATCCTCCCCGAGACCGCCGAGGCCCTCGAGGCCGTCGGCATCACCACTCCCTTCCCGATCCAGGAGATGACGCTCCCGGTCGCCCTCGCGGGCAACGACGTCATCGGCCAGGCCAAGACCGGCACCGGCAAGACCCTGGGCTTCGGCCTCCCGATCCTGGAGCGGGTCGTCGTCCCGGTCGACGTCGAGGCCGGGCGCGCCAAGCCCGAGGACGTCGTCGACGGTCCCCAGGCCCTGGTGATCGTCCCCACCCGCGAGCTGTGCCAGCAGGTCACCAACGACCTGCTGACCGCCGGCAAGGTGCGCAATGTGCGCGTGCTGGCGATCTACGGCGGCCGCGCGTACGAGCCCCAGGTCGAGGCCCTGAAGAAGGGCATCGAGGTCGTCGTCGGCACCCCGGGGCGTCTGCTGGACCTCGCCGGCCAGAAGAAGCTCAGCCTGCGCAACGTCCGCGCCCTCGTCCTCGACGAGGCCGACGAGATGCTCGACCTGGGCTTCCTCCCCGACGTCGAGAAGATCATCGAGATGCTGCCGGTCAAGCGGCAGACCATGCTCTTCTCCGCGACGATGCCGGGCGCCGTCATCGGTCTGGCGCGCCGCTACATGTCGCAGCCCACGCACATCCGCGCCACCTCGCCGGACGACGAGGGCGCCACCGTCGCCAACATCACCCAGCACATCTTCCGCGCCCACTCCCTGGACAAGCCGGAGCTCGTCTCCCGCGTCCTGCAGGCCGAGGGCCGCGGTCTGGCGATGATCTTCTGCCGTACCAAGCGCACCGCGGCCGACCTCGCGGAGCAGCTGGAGCAGCGCGGCTTCGCCTCGGGCGCCGTCCACGGCGACCTCGGCCAGGGCGCCCGCGAGCAGGCGCTGCGCGCCTTCCGCAACGGCAAGGTCGACGTCCTGGTCTGCACCGACGTCGCCGCCCGCGGCATCGACGTCGAGGGCGTCACCCACGTGATCAACTACCAGACGCCGGAGGACGAGAAGACCTACCTCCACCGCATCGGCCGCACCGGCCGCGCGGGGGCGTCCGGCACGGCGATCACGCTGGTCGACTGGGACGACATCCCGCGCTGGCAGCTGATCAACAAGGCGCTGGACCTGCCGTTCAACGCCCCGGAGGAGACGTACTCCACCTCCACCCACCTCTACGAGCTGCTCGGCATCCCCGAGGGCACCAAGGGCGTCCTGCCGAGGGCGGAGCGCACCCGGGCCGGCCTCGACGCGGAGGAGATCGAGGACCTCGGCGAGACCGGCGGCCGCGGGCGCGGCCGTGGTGGCCGCAAGTCCGGCCCGGCCGCCTCGGCCGAGGCGGAGGAGCGTCCGGCCCGCACCCGTACGCCGCGCCAGCGCCGCCGCACCCGCGGCGGACAGACGGTCGACGGGGTGTCCGCCGAGGCGGAGGCGGTCGTCGAGACCGTCGAGGGCCCGGCCTCCGAGGCTGCGGCTCCGCGCCGCCGTCGCCGCACCCGTACGGGCTCGGGCACCTCGGGCACCTCGGGCACCTCGGGCACCTCGGGCACCGAGACCGTCGCGGCCGCCGCCCCGACGGCCGAGGAGGTCCCGGCCCCGCGCCGTCGCCGTACGCGGTCCGGCGCCGCCACCGGTGCCGAGACTCCGGCCGCCGCCGAGGCGGCGGCCCCGGAAGCGGCTCCGGCAGAGGGCGAGGGCGCGGCCAAGACCGTCCGCCGCCGTCGCCGCACGCGGACGGCCAAGCCGGCCGACGAGGCCACCGGCTGACACGACACCCGTACCCGGACGGCCGGGCGCCCCTCGTGGGGCGCCCCCCCGTCCGCGGTGGCCCGGGCGGCGCCCGGGGGCGGGGCCCCCGGCGGGGGGGGGGCCACCCGCCCCGCGAGCCACCGC
>NZ_JBHWGA010000028.1:0-12573 GCF_042733315.1 Streptomyces sp. NPDC059718 | reverse complement strand
CCCCGCCGGGCTCCCCCCCCCCCCGCCCCCGGCCGGCGGGCCCCCCCGCGGGGGGCCCCCGGCCGTCGGCGTTCGCCCGCGCGGCGCCGGAGGTCGGGGCCCGCGTCGTGTGGGGGCAACCCGGCCCGGCTAGCCTCGGCGCATGAGCCGACCGCCGTTCCTGACGCTGCCCGAGAACGCCACCGCGTACCCCCTGGAGACGGCCCGCGGCGCCTTCGCCGTGCTGGACGCCGTCCCGCCGGCCGGCACGCCGCGGCGCGGCACCGCCCTGCTGGTGCCCGGGTTCACGGGCAGCAAGGAGGACTTCGTCGCGCTGCTCGAACCGCTCGCGGCCGCCGGCTACCGCACGGTCGCCGTGGACGGCCGGGGCCAGCACGAGTCGCCGGGCCCGCGGGACGAGGCGGCGTACGCGCAAGGAGAGCTGGCCGCCGACGTCGTCGCGCAGACCGCCGCGCTGGGCACCGCTCCCGGCGAGCCGGTGCACCTGCTGGGGCACTCGATGGGCGGCCTGGTCGTCCGCGCCGCCGTCCTGGCCGGGCACGGCGACGGCGCCCCCCTGCCCTGGGCGTCGCTCACCCTCATGAGTTCCGGCCCGGCCGCCATCGAACCCGCCCAGCAGGCCCGTACGAAGCTGCTGCTCGAGGCGCTGTCCGCGATGGACATGGAGGGCGTGTGGCGCGCGATGCGCGAGCTGGACGCCGAGGACCTCGAAGGCACGGCGAACGCCGAGGGGGCGGTCGAGGAGTTCCTGCACCGCCGCTGGCTGGCGACGGCGCCCGAGCAGCTGACGGCCACCGGCCGGCAGCTGCTCGACGAGCCGGACCGGGTGGCGGAACTCGCGGCCGTGCCCCTGCCGAAGCTGGTGCTCTCCGGCGCGGTGGACTACGCCTGGCCCGTCCCGTGGCTGGACGCGATGGCCGTGCGCCTCGGCGCCCGCCGCGTGGTGATCGAGGGGGCCGAGCACTCCCCCAACGCCGAGCAGCCGGCCCGCACCGCCGGCGCGCTGATCGGCTTCTGGGGTTAGAGCCGCGCCTGCAGGTGCTCCCAGAAGCCGTCGCGCAGCACGCGCCGCAGGTCGGCGTGGCCGCGCAGCGAGATGTTGAGCATGCCCTCGGCCTCGACGAGCAGTTCCTGGTCGTAGGCGGGCGGCAGGTACGGGTGGCCGGGCAGCAGCTCGGCCAGGGAGTCGCGGCCGCGCGTCGCCAGCCACTGCGAGGCGACCCGGGCCCCGACGAAGTGCACGTCCTCACGGGTCGGGATGGGCCCGGTGGGGATCGGCGCGTCGCCGTAGACGGGGGCCGTGCGCCGGGTGATGTACGGCTTGCAGAAGTCGAGGTCGAGGGTGCGCAGGCTGTCGACCTCCCACAGCAGGGGGTCGGCCTGGTTGCGGCCGTCGGCGGCCTCGATGCCCCACAGGTGGACGCGGGCGCCGTAGCCCTGGGCGGCCTCGACCGCGGAGACCAGGTCCTCGTCGCCGCCGATCAGGACGGCGTCGCTGATGGCGCGGTGCCGGGCCAGTGACTCCAGGTCGCTGCGGATCAGCGAGTCGACGCCCTTCTGCTGGCGGCTGGCGTTGAGGTTGCCGAGCCGCACCTTGACGTCGGGGAGCTCGGCGATGCGTTCCTGCTCGGCGGTGTGGATGCGGCGGCGGGCGCCGTCGTACCAGTAGACGCGCAGCAGGCGGCTGTCGGCGAAGAGGGTGCGGGCCCGGTCGATGAAGGCCTCGATGATGCCCTCGGCGTCGAGTTCGAAGGCCCTCCGGTCCTCGGTGCCCGCGACGAGGCGACCGGCCGCGGCGTACACGTACCCGGCGTCGACGAACACGGCGTGGGTCGCCGGGGTCGTGGCGACCTCGGCGAGCACCCGCTGCAGGAGCTCGTTCGTGCGCTCGATGCCGGCGGCGATGGCGGAAAGGGCGTCGTCGTTCATAGAGATCACATTGTCCGGCGGTTCCGTCCGCACACACAACCGGAACCAGGACCGCTGGTACCGGTGGCTACCCACCGGTAGATGCGTGGGAAAAATTTTCTTTAGGACAGGGAAGGTTTTCGCGGGGGCAACTGTTGTTGATACATGAATGACCCAGGCAGGTAACGGCTGCGAAGCAGCCCCGTACTCCAATGGAGGAGTGCCCGGACGAAGGGAGAAGCCGTGAACACCATGCGCTTCGAGATCATGCGCCTCAACGACCAGGACGGTCGCGCCGTCGACTGCACGGTCGTGGACGCCGCCTCCGTCGACCAGATCGTCCAGCAGGCCGCCGCGATCGGCCAGCGCATCTACATCCGCCCGGCCCAGTAAGGCCCCGTCACCCCGGCGTGGCCGCACGGCCGGACGCCATGAACGCGAAGGGCCCCGTACACCACGGTACGGGGCCCTTGTCGCGTCCGGATTCCGCCGACGGTCCGTCAGCCCTCGCCGCGGATGAAGCCGAAGACCCCGTTGGCGATCTGCTGCACCGCGATCGCCGAGAGCAGCATGCCGGAGAGCCGGGTGACCAGCACCACACCGCCGTCCTTGATCAGACGGATGATCACCAGCGAGTAACGCATCGTCAGCCAGAGCACCACGTGCATCGCGACGATGGCGACCCACACCGACAGCTGCTGCCCGAACCCGTGCGCGCGCTGCACCGCGAGGATCACCGTCACGATCGCGCCCGGCCCGGCGAGCAGCGGCATGCCGAGCGGCACCAGCGCGACGTTGACGTCCTTGGTCTGGGTGGGCTCGTCCGCCTTGCCCGTGAGCAGGTCGAGGGCGATGAGCAGCAGGAGCAGACCGCCGGCGATCATCAGGGCCGGCACCGAGACGTGCAGGTAGTCCAGGATCTGCTGGCCGCAGATGCCGAAGACGGTGATGACGCCCAGCGCGACGGTGGCGGCCTGCCAGGCCATACGGCGCTGGACCTTGGCCGCGCGGCCGGAGGTGAGGGCGAGGAAGATCGGGGTGATCCCGGGCGGGTCCATGATCACGAAGAGCGTGACGAAGACCGACCCGAACAGGGTGAGGGAGAACAGATCCATGGGCCTTGCGAAGGGTTGCGGGGGTGGGTGGGGGTGGGTGGGGGATCAGGGACGGGTGAGGGGCGCCGCGCCGGTGGCCCGGCGGACGAGCTCCCGGTAGACCTCGGGGTCGGTGGTGTACTCACCGAGCCGGACGGTCTTGCGGGTGCCGTGGTAGTCGCTGGACCCGGTGGGGAGCAGCCCCAGCTCCGCGGCGAGGGCGCGCAGGTGGGCACGGGTCGGCTCGTCGTGGTCCATGTGGTCCACCTCGATGCCGTCGAGCCCGGCCGCGGCCAGGTCGTGGATGACGCCCTCGGGCACGCAGGTGCCGCGCTTGACGGCGGCGGGATGGGCGAAGACCGTCACCCCGCCCGCGTTCTTGACGAGCCGGATCGCCTCGAAGGGGTCGAGTTCGTGCTTCTCGACGTAGGCGCGCCCGCCCGGCCCTATCCACTCGGGCGTGAACGCCTCGGCGATGCTGTCCACCAGTCCCGCCTCGATCAGCGCCTGGGCGATGTGCGGCCGGCCCACGGCACCGTCGCCGGCGATCTCGGCGACGCGGTCCCAGGTCACCGGCACCCCGTGCTCGCGGAGCCGGGCGACCATGGCCTGTGCGCGGGGCACCCGGTCGTCGCGCACGAGCTCGCGCTCCCGGTGGAGCTCCGGTTCCTGCGGGTCGAAGAGGTAGGCGAGCATGTGCAGGCTCACCCCGTCGATGCGGCAGGAGAGTTCGGCGCCGGTGACCAGGACCGGCGCCGCGGCGCCCGCGGCGTGCAGTTCGGCCAGCGCCTTCTCGGCCTCGGCGTAGCCGCCGACCGTGTCGTGGTCGGTGAGGGCCACGACGTCCAGCCCGGCCGCGGCCGCGGCCCGGACCAGCTCTGCGGGGGTGTCCGTGCCGTCGGAGGCCGTGGAGTGGGTGTGCAGATCGATTCGCACGCAGGTCACTCCAGGCGCTCGGTGCTCGGACGGATTCAGGGGTTGTGATTACCAGGATAACTGCCCGGACAACCTGTGAATCTCAGGAGAGCAGGCGAGGGGAGAGCGCCCCGCACGGTACGAGATCGACTTCGGCGCCGGCCTCGCGCAGATCGGTCAGTATCAGCTCGTCGTACATGAGCAGGCCCGACTCCTCCGGCCACACGACCGCCCACAGCCAGAGCCCGAACGACTCGCCCGCGAAGACCGCGCGGTCCGGTGGCGTCCCGTTCACGTGCCACAGGCCGGTCGGCCTCCCGGCCGCGATCACCTTGGCGGCCGGTGGCTTGCCGATGCACATCGCCGGACCGGGGTCCGGCCCCGGGATCCCGGCGAACCTCGCCCCGAGCCCGACCCCGAGCTCCTCGGCCACCAGCACCATCTCGCCCTGCCCGCCGAGCGGCCCCGGCCCCGAGCACGCCACCGCCGTGGCCCGTCCGCCGCTGCGGTCGTCCCCCGCGGACGCGACGCCGGTGAACAGCCAGCCCACCGGCAGCGGCCAGGGCATCCACACCGGGACGTGCGACCGGCTCACGACCACGCCGAGGGCTTCCACACTCGGCGGCACGACAGGCTGCAACGGATACACGGCGCCGTGCTCGTCGCACTGCCAGGAGTCGGCGAAGAGCCCGGGCGCTCGGACCCGGCCACCGCACTTCGGGCAACTGGGTTCGCCCCTCATAACGCCCCACGGTCCTCCGGCGGCGTGCCCGCGTCAAGGACGATCACCCGTCCGGGTTCGACGCGTGGCGTCGCCGCACGGCACACCTCCCCCACCGGTCACGCCTGTCGCCCGGAGGCGGCCCCGCGGGGACCGCTGAGGGGGTGTCACCGACCGCCGGGGCTCAGTCCGTCAGCGGGACCGCCGCGCGCTGCGGGTCGCGCAGGTCGGTGCCCGCCTGCAGCCAGCGCTCCTGGAGCGCCCCGGCGCCGCGCACCCGCTTCCAGGCGGCCTCGTTCGCCGTCATCGGCAGGAGCGGGAAGAAGCGGACCGGGTCCATCGGGGCGTCGAGTTCCAGGTCCGCCACCAGGCCACCGGGCTCGGCGACCAGGACGGCCGAGAACGCCGCCCCGGGCCACAGCGGTTCGCTCACGTCCAGCGAGTTCCCCGGCGTGACGACGACGCCCTCGACCTGGGGGCTGGCGGCCAGTACGGCGAGCGGCCGCAGGACCTTGTCCGTGTCGGCGCCGCGCCCGCCGCGCAGGGTCAGCACGAGCTCCGCGCGCGGGCCGCGCACCGGGTCCGCGACGACGGTGACGGGGTCGTTCATCGGTGCGCGCGACATGCCCAGGGTGACGTACCGCAGCAGCTCACCCTCGCGGAAGCGCAGCACCTCGATCCGTTCGGTGCCCAGGAAGGTGACCGCGGCGCGGGCGTCCGGCTCACCGAAGGCCATGTGCAGCCGCGCCTCAACGAGCCCCAGTACGTCGACCATGAAGTGAGCATAGAGCGCGTATGGAACGTGCAAAGCCGCGGCTTCGCGCAGGAGGCGCCTGATAAGGTGGGCCGTCGGCTACGCCGGTAGAGGCGTGCCACTTTCCCCCAGCGGGGATCGGCCGGAGGAGGTGGGGCTGCAATGGATCCTAGTCGACCGTGCAGTACCGGCAGCTCTTCCGCCCGGCAACCCTCCTGATCCCCCGCGTTCCGTACCCGGTCACCCGGGCGTGAAACCAAAGAACCACGGAACCGACGGGGATTCTCGGATTTTCCACGAGCACGAGCACGAGCGCGTGACGGCGCCGCGTGTCCGCTCGAACGGCCTGCCCGGGTCCGCCCTGCCGCCTCCGGAAGAGCTCCCTGAACTGCGCAGTGATCAACGGTGATCACCCTGCCCTGATCCGCATTTCAGCCCGGCCAGTCCGTGAAGGAGCTTGCCATGTCGATGATCCGCGACCTGCGCGCAGTCGTCCGCCCCGCCCTGCGCAAGAGCAGCACGTCATACGACTACGGCCCGGACCGCTCCCGCACCTCGTCGGCCACGCCCAGCTCGGTCGTGGACTGCGCCGTCTACCGGGACGGCCGCCGCGGCAGCGACCACATCTCGCCGCGCGAGGCCCTGGACAAGGTGCGCGGCGGCAACGAGGGCTTCGTCTGGATCGGCCTGCACGAGCCGTCGGAGCGGGAGTTCGCGGAGATCGCCGAGGTGTTCGGACTGCACCCGCTGGCCGTGGAGGACGCCGTCCACGCCCACCAGCGGCCGAAGCTGGAGCGCTACGACGACACGCTCTTCATGGTCTTCAAGACCATCCGCTACGTCGAGCACGCCGAACTCACCGCCACCAGCGAGGTGGTGGAGAGCGGCGAGGTGATGGTCTTCACCGGCCGGCACTTCGTCATCACCGTCCGGCACGGCGGCCACGGCTCGCTGCGCGCCCTGCGGCACCGCCTGGAGGACGACCCCGAGCTGCTCGCCAAGGGCCCCTCCGCGGTGCTGCACGCCATCGCCGACCAGGTCGTGGACGACTACCTGGCGGTCAGCGAGGCCGTCCAGGACGACATCGACGAGGTGGAGATCGACGTCTTCTCCGCCCAGGGCAAGTCCCCGCGGGCCACCGACGCGGGTCGCATCTACCAGCTCAAGCGCGAGGTGCTGGAGTTCAAGCGGGCGGTGTCCCCGCTGCTGCGCCCGATGCAGATGCTCAGCGAGCGGCCGATGCGCGTGGTGGACCCCGAGATCCAGAAGTACTTCCGGGACGTCGCCGACCACGTCGCCCGCGTCCACGAGATGGTGGTCGGCTTCGACGACCTGCTCAACTCCATCCTGCAGGCCAACCTCGCCCAGGCGGCCGTCGCGCAGAACGAGGACATGCGCAAGATCACCTCATGGGCGGCGATCATCGCCGTCCCGACCATGATCTGCGGCGTGTACGGCATGAACTTCGAGCACATGCCGGAACTCCACTGGCGGTACGGCTACCCGATGGTGCTGGTCGCGATCGGCGGGATCTGCCTCGCCATCCACCGCATCCTGCGCCGCAACGGCTGGCTGTAGGCCCGCGCCGGCTACGCCTTCCTGCGGTCCGCCAGGATCACCAGGGCCAGCCCGGCGAGGATCACCGCGAGCGCCGGGTAGGCCACCACGGGCGGGGTCTGGCCCAGCCAGACTGCCGCCACCAGGGCGGCGCCCGGCGTCTCCAGCAGGATCGCCGTGGACGTGGTCGACGCCCCGAGCCCGCGCACCACGCGGTTGAGCAGGCTGTGGCCGAGCAGTTGCGCGGCCAAGGTCAGGGCGACGAGCTTCGCCCAGGTGCCGCCGTCGTAACCGCCGAGCGCCGAGCCCGAGGCCAGGCAGCCGGCCAGCAGGGCCACGGCCGTGGTGGAGTAGCAGACGTAGGTGTACGCGGTCGTGCTGACGGTCCGTCGCACCTCCGCGCCGAGCAGGACGTACCCCGCCGCCGCGATGCCGCCGCCCAGCGCCAGGGCGTCCCCGACCAGGGCGCGCGGTGACAGCGACAGGTCGACGCCGGTCAGCAGCACCACGCCGGCGACCGCCAGGGCGGAGCCCAGCCACACCATCCGCGGCGGCCGGTGGCCGCGCATGAACAGGATCAGGGTGGTCCACACCGGCGTCGTCGTGGCCAGCGCCGTCGAGGACGCGACCGAGGTCATGGTCAGGCTCGGCAGCCACAGCCCGAAGTGCAGCGCCAGCACCAGGCCGGACGCGATCGACAGCCAGAACGCACGGCGGCCCATCCCCCGCAGCTCCCGCCGGTGCCGCAGCCAGGCGAACGGGCTCAGCACGCCCACGGCCATGGCGTTCCGCCAGAAGGCGATGGCCAGCGCGGGCGCGGCGGTGGCGGCGATCAGCGGCGCGGACAGGGAGACACCGGCGATGGCGACGGCCAGGAGCGCGAAGTCCAGTGGCGGCTTCCCGTGCGGGGCTGCGCCGGAGTCGGTGTCCGCCTTCGGTACGGCGGGCGTGGTGCTGGCGGACGGCGCGGCGGACACGCGGTGTCTCCTCGGGGCACGGTGGGACGATGGCCTCCTTAGCGTAAGGCCCGTCCGGGCCTCGAGCTCCTGTCGTCTCACCATGTGTGCGGCACCACGGCGGCGGCCCGCGCGGCCCACGCCATAGGGTGGGCGCATGACGGACACCGTGACGCAGCCGCAGCTGGACCAGGCCCTGATCGAGGAGGCCGTGAAGAAGTCCGGTCTGCTCTGGGCCGACGGTCAGGCCCTGTGGCACGCCTGGGTCGACGGTGCCGTGGTGGTCGTCGGCGGCGGCCCCGGCGAGCAGCCGCTGCCCGGGCCCGGACTCACCGACGGCGGCACCGCCACGGTCACCGTCCGCAGCAAGGACAAGGGCGGCCGGCTGGTCGTCTTCCCGGTCCGGGTCACCGAGCTGCGCCCGGACGGCGAGGCGTGGACGGCCGCGGTGGAGGAGCTCAAGGGCAAGCGGCTGAACGCGCCGGACGCGGAGACGATGACCGTACGCTGGGCCCGCGAGTGCCGCGTGCTGCGCCTGGAGCCCACCGGCGACCCCCTGGAGCGCCCCGGCGCGATGACGGACGCCAGTGGCGCGGCGGCCCCGGTGCCGACGGCCGCGACCACCCGCCACCCGGTCCCGGCCGGTCTGCCGAAGCTGCTGCTGCGGCGCCGCAAGAGGGCCTGAGCCCCGGGCCTACTGCGTCACGGCCTTGCCGTAGTCGACGACGTCGTCCTCGTCCGGCGCGCGCAGCGTGAAGTCCTTGCCCCAGTCGGCCATGGTCAGCGTGCCGGCGCCGCCCGCGCGTTCGTAGCGCAGCGGGTACGGCTTGCCCTCCAGGGACACGTCGATCGTGCCGCCGTTGCCGCCGTCCGCGGTGACCGCGATGGTGCGGACGCCGCCGACCGAGCGGTGGTCCCCGACGGCAAGTTCGCCGTGCAGGACGAACAGGCCCTCCAGCAGCACCTCCTTGTCGGTGAAGCCGCTGAACTGGTCGTACGTGGGGTCCCCGGCGGGCACCTTGACGTACTTGTTCTTGAGCTTGGCGCCGACCTGGTCGCCGTAGAAGCCGGCGCCCGCCTTGAGGTACAGGTCGTCGCCCACCCGCAGCAGTTCGAAGGTGCTGCCCTCGGAGGTGACCTCGCCCAGGCCGCCGTTGCCGCGCAGCCGCATGTCGAGCGTGTAGGCACGCCCCTTGCTGACGACGGTGCCGGACAGCCGCACCGTGTCGGCCGCGTCGGCGGCGGTGCGGGCGCGCTTCTCGATGGTCCCGGCCGGCAGCTTGCCGACGCCGTTGGTCCCCGCGTCCGGATCACCCGCGCACCCCGTCGCTCCGGCGAACACCAGGACCGCGCCCAGAAGGCTCACGAGGACGGCTGACCTGCGGCCGGGGATCACGTGTTCTCTTCCTCCTGCAGTTGTACGCGCCCGTCACACGAGGGCAGCGGCGAAGCGGAGCCGAAGCTACCGCAGCGTACCGCTGGCCGGGTGAACCGCTGTGAACGCCGTGCGAAGCCCCCGTGGAGCATTACCGCGCGCCCGGGGGCGGGGGCGGCGTTAGCCTGGCGGCATGCCAGCGGGAACCTCCCGGGTCTTCGTCTCGCACCTGTCCGGGGTGCGGGTCTTCGATCCCAACGGCGACCAGGTCGGCCGGGTCCGGGACGTGGTCGTGATGCTGCGGGTCGGGGGCCGGCCGCCGCGTGTCCTGGGTCTGGTGGTGGAGGTCGTCAGCCGGCGCCGGATCTTCCTGCCGATCACGCGGGTGACGGGCGTGGAGTCCGGTCAGGTGATCACCACGGGTGTCGTCAACATGCAGCGCTTCGAACAGCGCCCGACCGAGACCCTGGTCCTCGGCGAGCTGCTTGACCAGCGGGTGACGCTGGTCGAGACCGGCGAGGACGTGACCGTGCTGGACGTGTCCATGGTGCGGCTCGCCGCGCGCCGCGACTGGGAGATCGACAAGGCCTTCGTGCGCCGCGGCAAGGGCGGCCCACTGCGGCGCAGCGGGGAGACGCTGACCGTGGTGTGGTCCGCGGTCACCGGCTTCTCGCTGGACGAGCACGCGCAGGGCGCGGAGGCGCTGCTCGCCACCTTCGACCAGCTGCGCGCCGCCGACCTGGCGAACGTCCTGCACCACCTGTCGCCCAAGCGCCGCGCCGAGGTCGCCGCGGCCCTCGACGACGACCGCCTCGCCGACGTCCTGGAGGAGCTGCCGGACGACGACCAGGTGGAGATCCTCGGCAAGCTCAAGCAGGAGCGGGCCGCCGACGTGCTGGAGGCGATGGACCCGGACGACGCCGCCGACCTGCTGGCCGAACTGCCGAAGGAGGAGCAGGAACGGCTGCTGGGACTGATGGAGCCGCACGAGGCGGCCGACATGCGCCGGCTGATGTCGTACGAGGAGCGCACCGCCGGCGGTCTGATGACCACGGAGCCGATCGTGCTGCGCCCCGACGCCACCGTCGCCGACGCCCTGGCGCGGGTCCGCAACCCGGACCTGTCCCCCGCGCTCGCCGCCCAGGTGTACGTCTGCCGGCCGCCGGACGAGACCCCGACCGGCAAGTACCTGGGCACGGTGCACTTCCAGCGGCTGCTGCGCGACCCCCCGTTCACCCTGGTCAGCGCGCTCCTCGACAGCGACCTGCAACCACTGTCGCCGGACACCCCGCTGCCGGC
This sequence comes from Streptomyces sp. NPDC059718, assembly GCF_042733315.1. Classification (NCBI taxonomy): domain Bacteria; kingdom Bacillati; phylum Actinomycetota; class Actinomycetes; order Kitasatosporales; family Streptomycetaceae; genus Streptomyces; species Streptomyces sp. NPDC059718. Next base: position 1,994 of record NZ_JBHWGA010000028.1, on the reverse strand, counting down.
GGTCACCAGCTTCCTCGCCACGTACAACATGGTGTCCGTGCCGGTCGTCGACGACAGCGGATCGCTGCTGGGCGCCGTCACCGTCGACGACGTCCTGGACCACCTGCTGCCGGAGGACTGGCGCGAGACGGAGCTGCACGAGGCGGCGCAGTGAGCGACGAGCGCCCCCGCGTCCGCCTCGACCAGCCGCGGGTACCGCGGATCAGCTTCCTGCCCTCCTACGACCCGGAGGCGTTCGGGCGGCTCTCGGAGAAGATCGCCCGCTTCCTGGGGACCGGGCGGTTCATCGTCTGGATGACGGTGGTGATCATCGCGTGGGTGGCGTGGAACGCGCTGGCGCCCCGCCATCTGCGCTGGGACTCCTACCCCTTCATCTTCCTCACCCTGATGCTGTCGCTGCAGGCCTCCTACGCCGCCCCGCTGATCCTGCTGGCGCAGAACCGGCAGGACGACCGCGACCGGGTCAACCTGGAGCAGGACCGCAAGGCGAACGACCGCAGCATCGCCGACACCGAGTACCTGACCCGCGAGGTGGCCGCGCTGCGGCTGGGCCTGGGAGAGGTCGCCACACGCGACTGGATCCGCTCCGAACTGCAGGAGCTGCTGAAGGACATCGACCAGCGTCAGCGTGCCGAGGCGGAGTGACCGCCGGGGTCGTCCCGCCGCCGTGTGAACCCGCCCACCGGGGGTCCTGCGGGCACGGTGCGGGACGTACCATCGACGCATGGCTACCGAAGCGTACGGCTCCTCCCCCTCGCCCGACGCGGTGCGCGCCGCGCTCGCGACGGTGAACGACCCCGAGATCCACAAGCCGATCACCGACCTGGGCATGGTCAAGTCGGTCGACATCGCGGACGACGGCGCGGTGCGGGTCGGCGTGTACCTGACGGTGTCGGGCTGCCCGCTGCGGGACACCATCACCAACCTGGTGACCACCGCCGTGTCGAAGGTCGCCGGGGTGACCGCGGTGGCCGTCGAGCTGGACGTGATGAGCGACGAGCAGCGCCGCGAGCTGACCACCTCGCTGCGCGGCGGGCAGGCGGAGCGGGAGATCCCCTTCGCCCAGCCCGGCTCGCTGACCCGGGTGTACGCGGTCGCCTCCGGCAAGGGCGGCGTCGGCAAGTCCTCGGTGACGGTGAACCTGGCCGCCGCGATGGCCGCCGACGGCCTGAAGGTCGGTGTGGTCGACGCCGACATCTACGGCCACAGCGTGCCGCGGATGCTGGGCGCGGACGGCCGTCCGACCCAGGTCGAGAACATGATCATGCCGCCCTCGGCCAACGGCGTGAAGGTCATCTCCATCGGCATGTTCACCCCGGGCAACGCCCCGGTCGTGTGGCGCGGCCCGATGCTCCACCGGGCGCTGCAGCAGTTCCTGGCCGACGTGTACTGGGGCGACCTGGACGTGCTGCTGCTCGACCTGCCGCCCGGCACGGGCGACATCGCGATCTCCGTCGCGCAGCTGGTCCCGAACGCCGAGATCCTCGTGGTCACCACGCCCCAGCAGGCGGCGGCCGAGGTCGCCGAGCGCGCGGGCACCATCGCCGTGCAGACCCACCAGAAGATCGTCGGCGTCATCGAGAACATGTCCGGGCTGCCCTGTCCGCACTGCGGCGAGATGGTCGACGTCTTCGGCAGCGGCGGCGGCGAGCGGGTCGCCGAGGGCCTGACCCGCACCACCGGCGCGACCGTGCCGGTGCTCGGCCAGATCCCCATCGACGTGCGGCTGCGCGAGGGCGGCGACGACGGCCGCCCGGTCGTCCTGACCGACCCGCAGTCCCCGGCCGGCTCGGCGCTGCGGGCCATCGCGGGCAAGCTGGGCGGGCGTCAGCGCGGACTGGCCGGCATGTCGCTGGGCATCACGCCGCGCAACAAGTTCTGAACCGGCGGGCCGGCCGCGACCGGCCCCCGGAACGGCTCAGGGGCGCCTCCCGGGCCCGGGGGCGGCCCCCAGCCGGGGCGGCCGCCCACACGCCCCCGCCAACGGGTTGTGC
>NZ_JBHWGA010000027.1:104006-141466 GCF_042733315.1 Streptomyces sp. NPDC059718 | reverse complement strand
CCGGGCTCCTCAGCCGAGGTGCCGGTAGCGGCCCCGGAAGTACATCAGCGGCGCGGCCTCGGGGGGCGGGGGGGGGGCGGGGGGGCGGGGGCCCCCCCCAGGACGGGAGGTCGTCGAGGAGGGAGGACGGGGTCAGCGCCCCGGCAGGCGCTCGGTGACCTCCTGGAGTGCCCAGCCGTTGCCGTCCGGGTCCGTGAAGGTCGCGAAGGAGCCGTAGCTGGCGCGCGCCGGGTGCGGGCCCGCGACCCGGCCGGTCTCGCCGGCGTGGTGGAAGACGCCGCCCGCGTCGTGGAACACCTCGCTGATGTCGACGCCACGTGCCGCCAGTTCGGCGCGGGCCGCCACGATGTCCTCGACGATCAGGTGGAGGCCCTGCACGGTGCCCGGGGCGGCCGTGGTGACGCCGTCGCCGAAGAGGATCGAGGCCCCGGATCCCTCCGGGGTGAAGTGGACGACGCGGAAGCCGTCGTCGCCGACGTAATCGACGTCCAGCCGGAAGCCCAGCGCCGCGTAGAAGTCCTTGGCCCGGTCCACATCGGACACGGGCAGCACCACAACCTCGAGCTTCAGGTCCATCGGGTTCTCCCAGTTCTGAAATCGTCACCGCTTTGACTGGTGACGAGCATGGCCCAGCACTTCGTAACCTGTCAAGGCGGTGACGTCACCATGTCCGCCACGGACACCGGCCCGGCACCCTCAGGATATACTTGACCCGTCAAGCACTTGGCAATCTGCCCGTGACGCGTCCGCGCCCTCGTCGACATCCGTGAGGAAGACCGAGATGACCACACCGGCTGTGACAACCCCGCGGCAGGAACCCCCGGCGGAGCGCGACGCCCGGCGGTGGTGGGCCCTGGGCGTGATCGCGCCGGCGCAGCTCATGGTCGTCCTCGACGCCACGATCGTGAGCATCGCCCTGCCGTCGGCCCAGCGCGACCTCGGGCTCACCGACGGCAGCCGGCAGTGGGTCGTGACCGCCTGCACGCTCGCCTTCGGCGGACTGCTGCTCCTCGGCGGACGCATCGGGGACCTCGTGGGCCGCAAGCGCGCCCTCGTCGCCGCCCTCCTCGTGAACGTCCCCTCACCGCGCCGCCGCGGGGGCGTGCTCGCGTCCAAGGCTCGGGCGGCGGCGTAGCCGTACGGGCGGGCCGGGTATCCTCCGCGGCGTGACCGAGACGATCAGCAATGCCGCGGTGGACGCCCTGCACGGGGCCATGGAGCGGCTGACGGACCTCCTGCCCGGCGCCTTCACGCGGCGCGGCCCGAAGGGCGGGCGGCTGGTGTGCACCGGCCTGCCGGTCGCCCTCCTCAACACGGTGTCCACGGGTCACGAACGGGATCTGCGGGAGACGGAGGCCCTCGCCGAGGAGCTGTCGGCGACGGGCCTGCCCTGGAGCATCCAGGTCCGCGGCGAGGCCGATCCGGAACTGACGGCGCTGGCGGCGCGGTTCGGCCGTACGGCCGGCACCAGGCTCCCCCTGCTGGCGTGGGACGCCGCGTCGCTCGCCGATCTGCCCGCCGCGCCGCCCGGGGGCGGCACGGTGCGCACGCTCACCGGTGCGGAGGCCGGGCGGTACTCCGCCGCGCTCGCGGCGGGGTTCGGCATGCCCGGGGAGGTCGCGGACGCGTTCGCCCTCCCGGCGCTGCTCGACGCCCCCGGCATGACCGCGTTCACCCTCGACGTGGACGGCGAGGCCGTCGCGACCGGGTTCAACGTCCTGGTCGGCGACCACGTGGGGATGTTCAACGGTTCGGTACCGCCGCGGCACCGGGGCAACGGCCACTACCGCACGCTGGTGACGGCCCGGCTCCGCGACGCCGTCGCGTCGGGGGCCCGCCACGCGTTCACGCAGAACTCCCCCATGTCCCGCCCCCTGTACGAGTCCCTGGGCTTCCGGCTCGTGGAGACCTGGACGTACCTCACCCCCGCGGGCTGACCCCCAGGCCGGCACCCAAGGGCGTCGCCGCTGCTCACAGGACCGGTGGTGACGGATGTTCACCTTGCACATTCCGGATGACCACCCGTTTATCGGCGCTGCGACACCGACGGCACATCAACTGAACGGCGACCACCACCCCAACAGGGAAAGAAGTCAGCAAGTGCCGTTCCCCCTCCAGCCCGCCGTCCCGAGCCCGCGTTCCGCGGCACGACGTGGTGCCGCCGTGCTCGCCCTGGCCACCGCGCTCAGCATCGGCGCCGGGATGATGACGACCGCCCAGGCGTTCGCGCCCGAACAGCTCGTGTCGGCGCCCGCGGGCGCGACGAAGCCGGGCAGCTCCGGCCACGGACTCATCCCGAGCACCCCCGGCGAGTCGATCGTCACCCGTGAGACCCGCACGCCGATCGCGCCCGGGCTGAACCTGACCCGCTTCGACCGTTTCGAGGCCGACGGCTGGGTCCGGGGGCAGGTGCTCGTCGCGGACCTCGCCGAGGACCGGCTCAGCGTGGACCACATATCCTCCGGCACGGTCACCGGGAAGTCCCGGGTGACCGAGCAGGCCCGGCGCACCGGCGCCGTCGCCGCCGTCAACGGCGACTACTTCGACATGAACGACACCGAGGCCCCGGTCGGCGCGGCGGTGTCGCGCGAGGGCGGCCTGGTCAACTCGCCCACCGAGGGCCGCAACCAGACCGTCGCCATCGGCACGGACGGTCTCGGCCGGCTCGCCCAGGTGTTCCTGGAGGGCGACGTCACGGTCGGCGGGACGGAGCACCTGAAACTGTCCGGGGTCAACTCCCCCGTCCTGGCGACCGGCGGGATCGGGCTCTTCACCGACCAGTGGGGGGTCTCCCCGCGCACCAAGCCGGTCAGCGGTGCGGACCGGGTCACCGAGGTCCGGCTGCGCGACGGCAAGGTCACCGAGGTGCACACGTCCGTCAGCAGCGGCCCGATCCCCGCGGGCACCAGCGTGCTGCTCGGCCGGGAGGCGGGCGCCGACGCGCTCGCCGGGCTCGCGCCGGGCGACGCCGTCACCGTCGCCTACAAGCCGCGCGCCGACTTCGGCGACGTGGCGGTCGCGGTGGGCGGCGGCCAGGTCCTCGTCGCGGACGGCACGGTCAAGCACTACACGGACGGCGACACCGTCACCGCCACCTCCCGCACCAGCGTCGGCTTCTCCGCCGACGGCCGCACCATGTACCTGGTCGCCGTCGACGGCAAGCAGACCGACAGCCGCGGCATGGACCTCAACGAACTCGGCGCCTTCATGAAGGGCCTCGGCGCCCGGAACGCCCTGAACATGGACGGCGGCGGTTCCACCACCATGGCCGCCCGGCTGCCGGGCGAGAGCACGACGGGCCTGGTCAACAGCCCGTCGGACGGTTCGGAGCGGCAGGTCGCCAACGGCCTCGGCCTGTTCGCCGCGCCCGGCTCGGGCGCGGTCCGCGGCTTCCGCGTGCAGCCCGCGCTCACCGCGGACGGCTCGGAGAAGGTCTTCCCCGGTCTGCACCGCACCGTGCGGGCGCTCGCCCACGACGAGACGTACGCGCCGGTGCCGGCCGGACGGGTGCGGTGGCGGAGCGACGGCAGGGTGACCGTCCGCTCCGGGCACGAAGGATCCGCCGTCGTCACCGGCAAGCGCTCGGGCACCGCCCGGGTGGAGGCCTCCTCCGGTCACCGCGCCACGGGTTCGGCGGAGCTGACCGTGCTCGCCCCCGCGGTGCGGATCGCCCCGGGCAGCAGCCTGGTGGCCCTCGACGGCCTGGACGACACCGCCCGGCTGACCGTCACCGGCTACGACGCGCTCGGCGACTCCGCCCCGATCGACGCGTCCGACGTCGAGGTCACCGGCGGCGACGGGGTCGTCTCGGTGCTGCCCGCGGACGACGCGACCTTCACCGTGCGCGGTCTGACCGACGGCGCGTCCACCACCTTGCACCTGACGGTCGGGAAGCTGACCACCGACGTCGCCGTCACCGTGGGCCTGGCCGAGAAGTCGTTCGCGGACCTGTCGGACGCGGCCTCCTGGACCTCCGCGAACGACCGGGCCCCCGGCGGCTCCGTCACCCCGGCCGAGGGCCACGACGGCGCCCCCGGCCTGAAGCTGACCTACGACTTCACCCGGTCGACGGCCACCCGCGGCCAGTACGCCGTGCCGCCGCAGCAGATCCAGCTGCCCGGCCAGCCGCAGGCCGTCACCATGTGGATCAACGGCGACGGCAACGGCGAGTGGCCGCGCCTGCAGTACCGCACGGCCGCCGGTGTGACCGCCAACCTGGACGGCCCCACCATCACCTGGACCGGCTGGCGCAAGGTCGAGTTCCCCGTGCCCGTGGGCACGCCCTACCCGCTGACGTTCCAGCGCGTCCGGCTGCTGGAGACCAGCGCCGCCCGCTCCTACACCGGCGAGGTCACCGTCAGCGACCTGCGGGTCAAGGTCGCCCCCGACGTGGAGCTGCCGGTGCGGCCGAAGGTCGAGGACCCGGTGGTCGTGACCAACGGCACCGTCGACGGCCGTCCGCTGCGCGTGGCCGTCATGTCCGACGCCCAGTTCGTCGCCCGTGACCCCGGCAGCCCGCTGGTCGCCGCGGCCCGCCGGACCCTGGAGGAGATCGCCGCGGCCAAGCCCGATCTGCTGGTCATCAACGGCGACCTCGTCGACGAGGGCTCCCCGGCCGACTTCGCGCTCGCCCGCACGCTGCTCGACGAGTTCGACGCCCGCACCAAGGGCACCGTCCCGTGGCACTACGTGCCGGGCAACCACGAGGTGATGGGCCCCGGGAACACCTCCAACTTCAAGGCCGCCTTCGGTGACACGACGTCGGTCTTCGACGTCGAGGGCACCCGCTTCATCACCCTGGACTCCTCCAGCGGCACCCTGCGCGGCGGCGGCTTCGCCCAGCTCCAGATGCTGCACGACCAGCTCCGCGACGCGGCCGCCGACCGTTCCGTCAGCGGTGTCGTGGTGTTCGAGCACCACCCGACCGCGGACCCGCTGCCGGACAAGGCCAGCCAGCTCGGCGACCGCAAGGAGGCCGCCCTGGTCGAGCAGTGGCTCGCCGGCTTCCGGGCCGAGGGCCACAAGTCCGCCGCGTTCGTCGCCGGCCACGTCGGCGCCTTCTCCGCGACGCGGATCGACGGCGTCCCCTACCTGGTGAACGGCAACTCCGGCAAGAATCCCGCGAGCACGCCCGACAACGGCGGCTTCACCGGCTGGACGATGCTGGGCATCGACCCGCGCCACGGCCGGGTCACCGACCCCTTCGACGTCCCCTCCGGTGACTCCGGGACCTGGCTGCGCGCCGAGGTGCACGCCCGCACCGACGCGGTGGACATGGTCGCCCCGGCGACGCTCACCGTCGGCGGCGTGGGCCACGCCTCGGCGACGGTCACCCAGGACGGTACCCGTACCGTCCCGGTGGCCTGGCCGGTCGGCGCCGCATGGTCCGGCAGCCGCGTCGACGTGGCGGGCGCCGACGGAGACGGGCACGGGCACGGGCACCACGACGGGGCGCCCGTCATCGCCTACGACCCGGCCACCTCGACGGTCAGGGGGCTGCGCAGCGGCACCGCGGTGCTCCGCGTGACCGTCAACGGCGTGACGACCGAGCGGACGATCACGGTACGCCGCGGCTGAGCGCCGGCACCCGGCCCTTCCGGGCGCGTCCCGTACCGGGGAGCGCCGCCCGGAAGGGCCGTGCCGTGTCCGGCGGCGGTACGGGCTGAGCCGATCGGCGGAGCTGTCGCGTGGGCGGGCCTGCCGCCGGGACGGGGCGGGCAGGGATGGAGCCGGAGGTGCGTGGTCCATGCCCAGCGGTGACGTGCTGCTCCTCGTCGACGAGGACGGCCGGGTGGTCGGGTGGGGACGTCCGGCCGAGGAGCTGTTCGGGTGCGCCGCGGAGGAGGCCGTCGGCCGGTCCCTGGGCGCGCTCCTGCACGGGATCGCCGCGGGCGCCGGGCGTCCGCGCGCCGGATTCCCCGGCGGCGTCGCGGTGCGGGTCGAGCCGGTGCTGCGCGGCACCTCGGTGCTGTGGCGGGTGCGCGCGGCGGTGGACACGGCCCTGTCGGAGCAGGACGTGGCGATCCTGAAGGCCGTCTTCACCGACTCCCCCATGGAACTGCTCGTCCTCGACCGGCAGTTGCGCGTGATCCGGATGAGCGCCGGCGTCACCGCGGCAGGTGGCGCGCGGGCGGGGAGCCCGCTGGGCCGGCAGTTCACCGAGGTGTACGACCTCGACGGCCCCGAGGTGGAGGCCGGCGTGGCGCGGCAGGTCCTGGAGAGCGGGGAACCGGTCCTGAACCGGCTCGTCCACGGCCCCGGGTCGCCGGACCGCCGCGGGTACCGCATCCGCTCCGTCTGCTACTTCCGCCTGGAGGACTCCCGGGGCGACGCGCTCGGGCTGGTGGCGTCCGCGGTCGACGTCACCGACCGGGAGAGGGCGCGGGGCCGCCTGGACCTCCTGGAACAGGTCCGCGCACGGGTCGGGCACGTGCCCAACGTGGGGCTCGTCTCCCGGGAACTGGTGGACGCGGTCGTGCCCGCCTTCGCCGACACGGCCGTCGTCGAGATGGTCGACGAGGTGGTCCGCGGGGAGGAACCCCCGAAGGTGCCGGTGCACCAGGACGTTCCCCTGCGGCGGGCCGCGTTCCGGGGCCGCCTGTCGGCGTACCCGGTCGGCGAGGTGCGTCCCCTGCCGCCCGGGACCCCGTTCACGGACGTCCTGTCCGACGCCAGGGCGCGCCTGGTGCCGATCGACGAGCACGCCGCATGGCTGGCCACCGACCCGGCACGGACGGACGCCATCCTGGGAGCCGGCGCGCACTCCCTGATCGTGGCCCCGCTGACGCTGCGCGGCCAGGCCCTGGGCGTGGTCAGCTTCTACCGCGAACAGGACCGGGAGCCCTTCGACGAGGACGACCTGGCAGTGGCCTCCGCCGTGTGCGCGCACGCCGCCCTCTGCATCGAGAACGCCCGGCAGTACATGCGCGAGTGGATCATCGCCTCGACCCTCCAGCGCCGGTTGCTCCCCGGGCAGCCCGCCGGACGGCCCACCGTGGAGGTCTCCCGGCTGCACCAGCCCGGTGCGGAGGGCGGCGGGGCCTGGTCCGACGCGATCCCGCTGCCCGGCGCGCGGACCGCGCTGGTCGTCGGGGACGTGGCCGGGCCGGGGATCGTCGCGGCCATCACGATGGGGCTGGTCCGGACGGCCCTCCACACCCTCGCCGCCCTGGACCTGCCCCCGGACGAGCTGCTGGCCCGGCTGAGCGAGACCGCCGCCCGTCTCGCCGCCGCGTCCGCCGCGCTGCCGCAACTGGACTTCGAACCGATCGACATCGGCTGCGCCATCGCCGTGTGCGACCCGGTGGAACTCACCTGCACCGTCGCCCGGGCAGGCCTGCCGGAGCCGGTCGTCGTCCGCCCGGACGGCACCTCGGCCACCCTGGCCGTCCCCGCGGGTCCCCTGCTCAGCGGCCAGGACAACGCCCCTTTCCCCGCGACCACCGTCGGCCTCCCCGCGGGGAGCACCCTGGCGATGGCGACGACCTCGTTCGCGGAGCGGGTCCTGGCGCCGTCCGCGCCGCTGCGGCCGCTGCTGGACGGCGCGGGCGCCCGGCCCCTGCCGGAGGTGCGCGACGCCATCGGGTCCGCGTTCACCGGCACGGACGCGGGCGAAGAATCGGTGCTGCTGCTCGCCCGTACGCGGGCGCTGCCCGCGGACCGGGTGCTGACCTGCGCGCTGCCGCCCGGCGCCGAGGCCGCACCGATCGCCCGCGCGGCGGCCCGGCGGCAGCTGGCGGCCTGGGGCGTGGCGGAGGAGACGGCGTTCACCACCGAGCTCATCGTCAGCGAGTTCGTCGGCAACGCGGTGCGTTACGGCACTCCGCCCCTGCGACTGCGCCTGGTCCTCGAGCAGATGCTGACCTGCGAGGTCAGCGACACCGGCCCCGGCGCCCCGCACGTGAAGCACGCGCGCACCGTCGACGAGAACGGCCGGGGGCTGTTCATCATCGCGGGCCTCGCCGACCAGTGGGGCGTCCGCTACCGGGCCCGGGGCAAGACGGTGTGGGCCCAGCAGCCGGTCGGGACGCCCACGGACGGCCGCTGAGTCCGGCGGACCCCCGTCACCCCTGCCCGGGCCGCTCCCCCCGAGGGCGAGGGCTCCATGGAACGGGTTCCGGCGCTGCCCTGTTCGGTCGCGGTCCAGCCGGCCGGCAGCCGGAGGGCCTCGTGGGAGGGGGAACCCGGCTGCGTGGCCCGAAGCGGCTCGTGGTGGTCGGGGGCGGCACCCACATGGACTTCTACGACGTGCCGGAGTACGTCGACCGCGCGGTCGCCGAGGCCGTTCCCTTCTTCCGGGAGCACCTGTCCGGCCCCGGCACGCGGCCCGGGGCCGAGGCCCCTCCGGCGGGCGGCGGGCTATTCCCTGGATGGGGGGAGGACTTTGTCCCCTTTTCACCGGGCTCCCGCCGTGTCACCGTGAAGTCTCGTCGCCCACCGGCGACGCGACGCATGCCGATGAACGTCAGCAGCCGAGGAGCAGGGAAACCCGCCATGTCCAGCACCGGAGACCGTCACGGGACGCCCGCCGACGTCCGCGGGGACGGCGGCTGCGCGGGTCAGGACCGGTGGTTCGTGGGCTTCCGCTTCCGTACGCCCCGGGGCTCCGTCGGCCGGCAGTTCTTCGTCGTCGGCGAGGCGGACGACGCCGAGGACGCGGTGGCGATCGCCCTGGCGCGGGTCTCGCTCCCCCGCTCCCGTGCTGCGCGTGAGGACGACGCGGAGATCGACGGTGTCGAGGTGCGCCGCCTGCGGTGGGATCCGCTGGGATGGGTGTACCTCAGCAACCCCTGCGCCTGACGCGGCACGGGTACGGGGCACGGGTACGGGTCGGCGGCGCCTCCGGCACGACAGGAGGAGGCGCCGCCGAGTGGAGGGACGGCGCACCCGTGAACGTCCGTCTCAGCGGGTGCGCCGTCGGCTCGGGGTCAGCCCGCGAGGCCGCGGTTCAGGGCGGCGGTGAGCTTGATGACGCGCTCGGTCTGGATGCGGGCGGCGGTGCGGGTGGTGTCGTTGACGGGGTTGTTGCCCTGGGCGTCCACGTGGGAGGTGCCGTAGGGGTTGCCGTCGACGAACTTGGCGGGGTCGGTGTAACCGGGGGTCACGACGATGCCGCCGAAGTGGTGGATGGAGTTGTAGAGGGCGAGGAGGGTCGACTCCTGGCCGCCGTGGGAGGTGGCGGTGGAGACGAAGCCGCTGTAGACCTTGTCGGCCAGCTTGCCCTGCGCCCACAGGCCACCGAGGGTGTCGATGAACTGCTTGAGCTGCGAGGACATGTTGCCGAAGCGGGTGGGGGTGCCGAAGATCACGGCGTCGGCCCACTCGACGTCGGCGGGGGTGGCCACGGGGACGTCGGCGGTGGCGGCGTGGTTGGCGGCCCAGGCGGGGTTGGAGTCGATCGCCGCCTGCGGGGCGAGCTCCGCGGCCTTGAGCAGGCGGACCTCGGCGCCGGCCTTCTCCGCGGTCTCGGCCATCTCCTTCGCGATCTCGGTGATGGTGCCGGTGGAGGAGTAGTAGACGATCGCGAGCTTGATCGACAAGGTGGTTCCTTTCAGGGAGGACCTTCCCCGCGATTCGGGGTTGCGCGGTCCAGGGACACCGCGGCCCGTGGGGGCGGGCCGCGCTTCACTGGTTGAAGAATAAACAACATTGGGGCACCCCTGTCCACCGGACCCCGTGCGACGAATGTCACGCCGGCCGGTCCCCCGCCCCGCGACCGCCCGCCATGCTCCGCGCGGTACGGGCGAAGGCGGCGACCTCCGGGCGCCCGGTCTGCCGGGGCCAGGCCAGCGCCAGCGTCGTCGCGGGCAGGTCCGCCACCGCGACCGCGACCACGTCCCGGGTCAGCCGGTCCGCGGCGGCCGAGCCGACGACGGTGACCAGCCGGCCGAGCGCCACCCGGTCGACGATCTCGTCGAGACCCACCCGCGGGCACTCCTCCCGGAAGGCGGGATCCTCGCGCAGCTCGGCGGTGGTCACCTCACGGCGGGCGGCGAGCCGGTGCCCGCGCGGCAGCAGCGCGACGGGCAGTTCCTCCGCCACGTCGGCCGTCCCGAGGCCGGTCAGGTCGTCGCTGCCGACGCACAGCAGCGCCACGTCGGCCGTACCGTCGCGCAGGGCGCCGACCCGGTCGTAGGTGAAGACGAGCTCCGGGGCGACGCCCTCGTACGACCTGACCAGCTCCGCCAGCAGGCCCGAACCCGTACCGGGCCGTACCGCCAGGGTGAGCGGGGCCGGTGCGGCCGCCCGCAGGGCGCGCTCCACGGCCCCTTCCAGCTCCCCCAGCAGCCGCCGGCACTCGTCCAGGAAGACCTCGCCCGCGGGGGTGAGCGCGACGCGGCGGCTGGTCCGCTCCAGCAGCCGGACCCCCATGCGGCGCTCCAGGCGTGCGATCGCCCGCGACAGCGGCGGCTGCGCGATGCCCAGACGCTCCGCCGCACGGCTGAAGTGCAGCTCCTCGGCCACGGCCACGAAGTACTCCAGCTCACGCGTCTCCAGGCGATCCATACCTCCAGAGTATCGCCGCATGTCAGAAGTGTCATAGCTCCCCCGCGCGGCCCCTGGTCCACTGGGGCGGAGCACACACCGGACGGCTCGGGGGGCCGCTGCGGTGCCCGAGTCGCAGGAAGAGAAGAAAGGGAGCCATCGCACATGAGCAGCGAGGAGCGCGCGGAGCGCGATGTCCGGGAGATCCGGGAGGTCCTGGCCCGCTACGTCCGCGCGACGGACCGACGGGACGGCAAGGGCCAGGGGGCCCTGTTCACCGATGACGCCGTCGTGCAGATCTACGCCAGGACCGGTACCGCCGGCCACGAACCCGTCGGCGAGCCCCTCATCGGCGGGGCGGCCGTGGCATACGCGGTCGAGCACTACATGGCCCCGCACCCCGAGGGCGGTGCCGGCCACCACATGACGGCCGACCACCTCGTCGAGGTCGACGGCGACCGCGCCCACATGAACGCCCAGTTCGTCGTCTTCCGGACGCGCGCCGCCGCGCGACCCGCCGGCGGGTGGCCCGCGGGCGCCCTCGGGCCCCAGGGCACGGTGGAGCCGGTCGAGTCCGGCTACTACGACACCGACCTGCGCCGGGTGGACGGCGTGTGGAAGATCGTCCACCACCGCGTCCTGATGGACATGCCGATCGCCCTCCCGGGGGCGTGATGCGGGCCGTGGTCTACCGCCGCTACGGCGGCCCCGAGGTGCTGGAGCCCGCCGAACTCCCCACGCCCAGGACCCATGTCGACTCGGTGCTGGTCCGGGTGCGCGCGGCGGCGTTCAACCCCGCCGACCTGGCACTCCAGGCGGGAGCGCTCGACTCCGCCGTCGACACGTACTTCCCCGTCGTCCCGGGCTGGGACATCGCGGGCGTGGTGGAGCACGCCGGGCCCGCCGCCCCGGAGTTCGCCCCGGGCGACGAGGTCATCGGGTACATCCGCGGCGACGTGCAGCGCGCGCACGGCGGACTGGCCGAACTGGTCGCCGCCGACGTGCGCACCCTGGTGCACAAGCCCGCCGGGATGGGCTTCGCCGAGGCCGCCGGACTGCCCCTGGCGGGACTGACCGCCCATCAGGCGGTGGTGCGCGCGCTGGACGTCCGGCCGGGCGAGACCCTGCTCGTGCACGGCGCGGGCGGCGGCGTCGGCTCCCTCGCCGTCCAGATCGCGCGGGCCCGCGGCGCCCGGGTCATCGGCACCGCCTCCCCCGCCGACCAGGACCACCTGCGCTCGCTCGGCGCGGAACCGGTCGCCTACGGACGGGGGGCCGCCGCGCGGGTACGGGAACTGGTACCGCGCGGAGCCGACGCGGTGCTCGACACCGCCGGTGGCGGCACCCTCGCCGCGACGGCGGACGCCGCCCGCACGGGCGCCCGGGTGGCCTCCGTCGCGGAGACCGGGCTGCCGGGGGTCGTACCGGTCTTCTGCCGCCTCGACCGGGCGGACCTCGCCGTGCTGGTCGTACTCGCCGAGGCCGGGAGGCTGTCCGTGCGGGTCGCCGCCACCTACCCGCTGGAACGCGCGGCCGACGCCCAGCGCCTGCTGGCCGCGGGCGGCTCCCGGGGCAAGGTGGTCGTCGACGTCACCTGACCCACGGCTTTGAAGTTGCCGCCCGTTCTTGGTTCGATCTCGTCGGCGACGTGGACGGCAGGAATGGATGCTCTCGTGGAGAATGACGCACCGCTCGCGTGGGTCGGGGTGGACACGGTGGCCGAGCGGGCCTACCGCCTCCTGCTGTCCCGCGACAGCGCGACCGTGGACGACGTGGTCGCCGCCCTCGGCGTGACGGCGGACGAGGGGCTGGTGGTGCTCGAACAGCTCCACCACGCGGGGCTGATGAGCCGCCGCTCCTCGGGCGAGTTCTTCACGGTGGACCCCCGGCACGCGCTGCGCGCGCTCGTCGAGTCGCGCGAGCGCCAGCTGGCCGCGGTGCGCGAGGCGGCCGGCCCGCTCGGGGTGCTCTTCGACGCGGCCAGGAGGGCCAGGGACGGCGGTCCCGGCACCGGCGTGATCAGCGGCCTGGAGGCCGTCGGGGACCGCTACTACCGGCTCAAGCAGACCGCGCGGACCGAACTGTGCGCGCTGGACCGCCCGCCGTTCCTGCTCGCCCCGAACGAGCCGCTCGACGAGGCGGCGGTCCGGCGGGGCGTGCGGGTGCGGGCGGTCTACGCCGCCGCCAGCTTCGAGGCCGACGGCGGATGGCAGGAGCTGGGCAGCCTCGTGTCGCGCGGGGAGGAGGCCAGGGTCGTGCCCGCGCTGCCGATCAAGCTGGCGATGGCCGACCGGTCGGCCGCGATGGTGTCGCTGAGCCTGTCGGTCGGGAGCGCCGAGTACCTCTACACCGAATCCCCGCCGCTGCTGGAGGCCTTGGGCGAATTCTTCGAGAAGTACTGGGCCTCCGCCTCCCCGTTGACCGGCGAGCCGGGATCCGGCACCCTGCCGGCGGCGGTCCCGGGGGATCCGGCGGACGCAGCGGACGGGTCCCGCAGGCCGACCGACGAGGAACGGAACCTGCTCGCGCTCTTCGCGGCCGGTGTCAAGGACGAGGCGATCGCCCGCCAGCTGGGCATCTCGCCGCGGACGCTGCGCCGCAGGATCCAGGACCTGTTCGCCGAGCTCGGCGCCACCAACCGGTTCGGCGCGGGCGTCGCCGCGGCCCGCCGCAACTGGATCTGACCGCAAGGCGGTGGCCCCTTCTGGCCACTGGCCGGTTTCGGCAGCGCAGGACGTTGGTCACCAAAGGATCACCCGGCTAGAACTTGTGTGCGCCCGAACGGCGTGTCACTCGGCCGGGCTGTCCGGCCACCCCCTGATGAAGGAGCTTTGGTGGCACCACCTGCCCATCCTCCTGCGCGCCGGTCGGCGATACCGCGGTCCCTCGCGGCCCTCGTCGCCGGCGTCAGCCTGACGGTCCTCACCGCGGCCGCACCGGCACCGGCCGTCGCGGCCCCGGTCCCCACGCCGCCCGCCGTCCCGGCGCCGTTCGCCGCGCACGACCCGGGGAACGGCGAACCGCCGTCCGCCGGGCGGTACATCGTCACCCTGCGCGAGCCGGCCGCGGCGACGTACACCGGCGGCGTGGCCGGCAAGGCCCGCACGGCCCCCCGCGAGGGCGAGGGTCTGAAGGCGGGCTCCGCCCCCGTCCGCGCCTACCGCACCTACCTGCGCGAGCGTCAGGACGACGCGGCCAAGACGGTCGGCGCCCGCGTGATCTCCTCGTACTCCGCCGCGCTCAACGGCTTCACGGCCGAGCTCCAGCCGCGGCAGGTCGAGGAGTTGCGCGCCGACCCCACGGTGGTGTCGGTGGTCAAGGACGACCTGCGCAAGCCGCTGGCCGCCGTCAACTCGACGGACTACCTGGGCCTCAGCGGAGAGAGCGGGGTGTGGGCCGGCAACGGCGGCGTCGCAAGCGCCGGCAAGGGCGTGGTCGTCGGCGTCGTCGACACCGGCATCGCCCCGGAGAACCCCTCGTTCGCCGGTGCGCCGCTCGGTACCGCGCCCGGTCAGGAGCCGTACCTGGACGGCTCCGCCGTCACCTACCGCAAGGCGGACGGCGGGACCTTCACCGGCGCCTGCACCGCGGGCGTCCAGTTCACCGCCGCGGACTGCTCCACCAAGCTGGTGTCCGCGCGCTACTTCGTCGACAACTTCGGCGCCACCCACATCGGCGGCCCCTCGGTCGGCGAGTACCTGTCACCGCGGGACGGCGAGGCGCACGGATCGCACACCGCCAGCACGGCCGCGGGCGCGGGCGGCGTCGCCGCCGATCTCGGCGGCGTGCCGATGGGCCCGATCTCCGGTGTCGCGCCGGCCGCCAAGGTGGCGGCCTACAAGGCCTGCTGGAGCGGCCCGGACGCGAAGGACACCACGGACGACGGCTGCGCCACCGGTGACCTG
This sequence comes from Streptomyces sp. NPDC059718, assembly GCF_042733315.1. NCBI lineage: Bacteria > Bacillati > Actinomycetota > Actinomycetes > Kitasatosporales > Streptomycetaceae > Streptomyces > Streptomyces sp. NPDC059718. Next base: position 127,076 of record NZ_JBHWGA010000027.1, on the reverse strand, counting down.
CTGGCCGCGATCGACGCGGCCGTCGCCGACAACGTCGACGTGATCAACTACTCCATCGGCTCGGCCGGCGGCGCCCTCACCACCGACTCGGTCGTGGACGAGGCGTTCCGCAACGCCGCCGCGAGCGGCATCTTCGTCGCCACCGCCGGCGGCAACTCCGGCCCCGGCGACAGCACCGTCGACAACGCCTCGCCGTGGATCACCACCGCGGCGGCGAGCACCATGCCGACCCGTGAGGCCACGGTGGAGCTCGGCGACGGCCAGAACGTGCTCGGCGCGTCCGTCTCGCTCCCGGCGGACGGCCGCAAGGTGACCGGCCCGCTGGTCGCCGCCTCGGGCGCCGGGACCGCGATCTCCGTCCGGCCGCAGCTGTGCGGTCCCGACAGCCTGGACGGTGCCAAGGTCAAGGGCGCGATCGTGCTGTGCGAGCGCGGCACGTACGACCGGGCGGCCAAGTCGGCCGAGGTGAAGCGCGCGGGCGGCATCGGGATGGTCCTGGTGAACCCCTCGCCGGACTCGACCGACCTCGACACCCATGCCGTCCCGACGATCGCCGTCGACGCGGACGGCTACGACGCGCTGGTCTCCTACGCCGCCACCGACAAGCCCACGGCGACCCTGGTGGACGGCAACCCGCACCGGCTGGCGTCGGCGGCCGTCCCGCAGATCGCCGGGTTCTCCTCGCGCGGCCCGGTCCAGGCCGACGGCGGCGACCTGATCAAGCCCGACCTCGCGGCACCGGGTGTGGCCGTCCTCGCCGACGGCGCCAACGCCGCCGGCGGGCGGCCGAGCTTCACCTTCATGTCGGGCACCTCGATGGCGTCCCCGCACGTGGCCGGTCTCGGCGCGCTCTACCTCGGCCTGCACCCGCAGGCGACCCCGGCCGAGATCAAGTCCGCGCTGATGACCACCACCCGGCCCACCGTGACGGGCGCGGGGGAAGCGTCGGAGGACGTCTTCGCCCAGGGCAACGGACAGGTGGACGCGACCCGTTACCTGCACCCCGGGCTGCTGTACCTGAACGGTCCCGACGACTGGGAGCGGTACGCCGCCGCCGTCAAGGGCGACCGTACGGCGCCCGCGCCGTCCGACCTCAACCTGGCGTCGATCGGCGTCGGTTCGCTCGCCGGCCGGCAGACCGTGACCCGCACCGTGACATCGACGGGCCCCGGCACCTTCACCGCCGACCCCGTGCGGATCCCGGGCGTGGACACCGTCGTCGAGCCGCGGTCCCTGACCTTCACCGGGGCCGGACAGTCCAAGACGTTCAAGGTGACGTTCACCCGGACCACCGCGCCGCTGGGCGAGTACGCCACGGGGTACCTGACCTGGCGCGCCGGTGAGCAGAGCGTACGCAGCGCGGTCGCCGTACGACCGGTGACCCTGGTGGCGCCCACGGCGGTCGCCGCTTCGGGCGGCAGCGGCCGGACCACCGTGAGCCTCAAGGGCGGCGAGGACCGCGATGTGCCGCTGGACCTCACTGGGCTCTCCCGCGGCCTGCGGGTCCAGGACTCGGGAACGGTCGGCGGACCCGCGCGGACCCACGTCGTGGAGGTGCCGGCCGGGACGGAGCACGCCCGCTTCGCCCTCGACGCCGCCGACGACTCGGCCGACCTGGACCTGTCGGTGTACCGGCTCAACGAGTACGGCGACACGTCGCTGGTCGACCGGGCGGCCACCGAGTCCGCCGACGAGCAGCTCGACCTGGAGGACCCCGAGCCCGGTCTGTACGAGGTCGAGGTGGACTTCTTCGCCGGGTCCGGACCGCTCGACTTCACGGTGACCAGCTTCGCCCTGGGCGACAAGGGCGCCGAGGGCTCGTTCACCGCGCAGCCCGCCACGGCGGCCCTGCACGCGGGCGGCACCACCCCGGTCACCCTGTCCTGGAAGGGCCTGCGGGCCGGAGCGGTGTACCTCGGCCGTGTCACGTACGGCGACACCGGACGGACCACGTACGTGACCGTCACCGGTGACCCGCGTACCGGCCCGCCCGGCGGTTCCCCCGGCGCCCGGCCCACGGTCGCCGTCAAGCCCGCCTACGCCGTGCCGGGGCAGTCCGCCATCGTCGTGGCGAAGGACCTGACCCCGGCCGTCGACTTCCAGATCCGGGTGAAGGGCAGCGGCCGCGTCCTGGCGACCGGACGCACCACCGACGACGGCGGCGTGGGCCGTCTCGTCACCCTCCCGGCCGACATCGCCACCGGGAAGCAGACCCTGGAGGTCAGGTACGGCGGCCGGAGCGCGGGCGGCTCCTTCACCGTCGCCAAGCTGGTCCTGGGCGACGCCGAGCACTCCGACGCCCACGCCTTCGACGGCAACCCGCTGGCCGCGATGACCACGGCCGTCAAGGGCAAGGGCACGGTGCGCATCACCGTCCGCGGCGCCTCCGGCACCTACCTGGACCGGACGCTCGCCGTCGACGCGGGCGAACTGCCCTGGTACGCCTGGACGTCCGATCCGGTCGAGACCAGGCCGGGGAAGCTCACCGCCACCCTCGCCGTGGTCGCCGGCCACGGCCGCACCGGGCAGACCAAGTCGGTGACCTGGACGCCCACGGCCGTCAAGGCGAGCACCGCGTCCATCACCGAGGACCGCACCACGGCGCACACCGCGCAGGTGAGCTACACCAACAATTCGGAGGTGCCGGTCTTCCCGACGCTGCGCTACAAGCTGACCAACGGCGACCTGGTCCTCGCCACGCTGCAGACCGATCCCGAGGACACCTTCACCCGCTCCTACGACACGACCGGGGTGGACCGCCTCGACCTCGTGCTCGACGGGACGACCGTGGCCACCTACCGCAACCGGGACCGTGCCGGGCGCACCGGCCGGCCCGCGATGGTGGAGCCGTTCTACGCGACCTTCCAGCGCGGCACCCCGGCGAAGCACCACGGCGGCCCCGCGCCGCTGAGGATGACGGTGACCAACCGTCCCGCGGCGTACAGCGGGGGATTCGCCCTGACGGTCGGCGAGGGCCCGGAGATCTACGCGGGCAGCTCGCTCCTCCTCGACGAGCGCATCCCCACCACGCGCAGCCCGCAGGAGGGGGCGCCGATCTCCCGGACCGTCACGGTGCCCGCCGGGCGGCCGCTGTGGGCCACCGCGTACTACGAGATCAACGGCCCGATCTTCCAGGCGCTGGCGGTGCGGCGGATCCTCGTACCGCCGGTGGACGCGGACGACCTCGAACCGGTGCGCGGCTCCGGGTCCCGGTCGCCGTTCGTGGTCGACACCATGCCCCGGGAGGCGGCTGCCGGTTCCACGGCGTCGGTCACCGCGGCGGGCCTGTCGCCGCGTGAGCGGTTCACCGTGCGGCTCGACGGCCGGGTCGTCGGCTCCGGCCGCGCGACGGCCGCGGGCTTCGCCCACGCGTTCGTCACGGTGCCGCACGGCCACGGACGGACGCTGACGGTACGGGTGACCGGGACCGGGGCGGGTCGTTCGGGCGAGACCGTGCTCGGCGTCTCCGGCTGACCGGTGGGCCCGGCCGGCGTGCCCTCCCCAGGGGTACGCCGGCCGGGCCGCGGTCATCACAGGGTGCGTTCCCGCCGACCGGACCGCCGGACGTGCCCATGACCGTGGACACCGCAACGCGGGGCACACGGTCCCGGCGGGGGGAGCCGGCACTCCGGCCCCCGGGCGCCCCGCCGGCTGCGGCACACCCGGGACGCCAACGCCCCATGACCGCGGCTACGGTGACGGCGGGCGGGTCCGGCCCGGGGCTCGCCGCTCGGCGGCGGCATGACGAGCGGGAGCGCGGCCCGCGGGAGCCCGGACGCGCCGGTGAATGCCTCCCCCTCTCCCCCGGTTCACGGGCGCCCTGGCTTACGTGCTCTCAGGGGCGCGGTTCGGCCGGTTCCCCTTCCGGCGGCCGCAGAGCGCCCCGGTTGGCGAGCCGGAAGAGGAGCGCGATGGAGGGGAAGATGAGGAGTCCGGCCACGACGGCGACGCCGATCGTCACCGCCAGCGTGGCCTGCGGGGCCGCGGCCTCGCCGATCTCCAGATGGGTGCCGAGGAGGTAGGGGTACTGGGCGACGCCCCACCCGAGCACGACCAGGGCGACCGCGGCAGCGGCGAGCCCGCGCAGGAACCTCGTCCGCTCACGCCACACCATGACCACGGTCGCGACCCCGCAGAGCGCCGCCAGCAGCACCAGCGGCAGGGCGCCGTGGCTGAGGCGGCGGAACAGGTGCGGCGAGTCCTGCCCCAGAACGAAGACGCCGGCGATGCTGACGGCTCCGGTCAGTACGGCGGCGAGCAGGGCCCTGCCGCGGAAGTGCCGCTGCAGGGTGTGGTCGCGCTGCTGACGGGCCGCCACGTACAGGTAGGTGGCGGCGAGGTAGGCGCAGACGAGGACGGCCAGCACGCCGCCGAGCACCGAGGTGGGGTTGAGCCAGCTCGTGACGGCGTTCCCGTTGCCCGCCGAGGGCACGCGCCCGGAGGCGATGCCCCCGGCGATCGACCCGAAGCAGTACGGGGTCAGGACGGACGACGCGGCGAACGCGACCCCGTACACCCGCTGCTCGGGGGTGCGCAGCGAGGCCTTGCGGAAGGCGAAGCCGGCGCCGCGCAGCACGATGCCCAGGACGGCGATGCCCAGCGGGACGTAGAGGGTCGTGGTGATGGCGGTGAACGCGACCGGGAACCCCGACCAGAGGAAGACCAGGCAGTAGACGAGCCAGGTGTGGTTGGCCTCCCACACCGGGCCGACGGAGGTGTCGATCAGGTGCCTGGGGCGCCGGCCCCGCTCGGCCCCGCCCGCCGTCAGGTCCCAGAAACCGGCGCCGAAGTCCGCGCCGCCGAAGAGGCAGTAGGCGATGACGCCGAGGAAGAGGAAGGCCGCGACGGCTTCCGGCATCACTCCTCCGTCCCGGCTCGCGTGCCGACGGGTTCCGGGCCGGTGCGCGGACCGTAGGGGACGTCCACGCTGTCGTCGTCCCCGGCCTGCCAGCGCCGTTTCATCGACAGCAGCACCGTCACCGCGCCGGCGCCCACGGCCGCGTAGATGACGACGACCGACCCGAAGAACGGCCACAGGTTGCCCTGGGTGGTGACCGCGTCGCGGGTGAGGAGGTGGCCGACGACGGTCCAGGGCTGGCGGCCCAGCTCCGTGACCATCCATCCGGTCTCCAGGCAGGCCACGGCGGCGAGCCCGCTGACCGCGCAGCAGCGCAGGAACCACCGCTGCCGTTCCAGGGAGCGCCGCCGCCACCACCACAGCCAGAGGAACCACACGACGAGCGCCAGCAGGGCGAAGGACAGCCCGACCATCACGTCGAAGGCGAGGTGGACGGTGCTCACGATCCGGTCCGAGGGGCGTACGTCCGCGGGGATCGCGTCGAGCCCCTTGATCTCGGTGGACGGGCGGAATCCGGCCAGCAGGGAGGCCGTGTCCGGCACGGGGAGCCCGTACCTGACCTCGCCGTCGACCAGTACCCCGCCGAGCGTCTCCGGGACGTGCGTGCCGGTCCGCGGCAGCAGCTCGACCGCGGCGAACTTGGCGGGCTCGGACTGGTACACGTACCGGGCGATGGTGTCGCCCACCACGACCTGCAGGGGCAGCGCGACGGCGGCGGTGACGAAGCCGATGAGGAACCCGGTGCGGTGGTAGCGGGACGTACGGCCCCGCAGCATGCCCACGGCGTAGACGCTCGCCACCGCGAACCCGGCGACGATGTACGCGGCGAGCAGCATGTGGAGGAACTCCCACCCGAAGGCCCCGTTGAAGAAGACCTCCGCCGGCCGGACGGCCACGATCTTCCCGTCGCGCATCGTGAAGCCGCCGGGCTGGTTCATCCAGCTGTTGGCCGCGATGACGGCGGCCGCGCCCCCGATGCTGGAGAGCGCCACCGGTACGCCCGTCCAGAAGTGCGCCCACGGCGACAGCCGGTCCCAGCCGTAGATGTAGAGGGACACGAAGATCGCCTCGAGGAAGAAGAACAGCCCCTCGATGGCGAACGGGAACCCGAAGGCCGGGCCGTACCCGCGCATCAGGCCCGGCCAGAGGATGCCGAGCTCGAAGGAGAGGACGGTGCCCGTGATCGCCCCCACGGCGAAGAGCACCGCGGCCACCTTCGACCAGCGCCGTGCCAGCAGCATGGCGTCGGCGTCCCCGCGGCGCAGGCCGCGGTGGTTCGCGATGAGCATCAGCGTGGTGAGGGCGACACCGAACGGCACCAGGATGATGTGGAAGCCCAGGGTGAAGGCCATCTGCTGACGGGCCGGCAGCAACTGCGCCGGATCACCCGCCGACCCGAGTCCCTGCGCCAGCGCCTGCCAGGCCCCCGTCATCGCCCGCACCGCCGGTCAGCGGGCGGTTTCCGGTCTGGACCACCCGTGCACGCCACCGCCATCACATCGACCACGACCCTTTCGTGACAGGACGCTCACCATAGGTCACGACGATCGGTATGGGCGGGAATGCGCACTGCGGGCGGGGGCCGATGACCCGTTCGGTGGTCGCGGTCCGTCCGGTCCCCGGCGCGGCGCCCGGCGGTCAGGGTCAGCGGTCAGCGGGTCCGGGCGGGCGGGGGCAGCTCACCCGAACCACGGGGGACGAGCCGGGTCTCGACCAGGAGGGTACGGGCCCGAGTGCGGTCGCCCTTGAGGCGTTCGAGGGCGGTGGATCCCGCCAACTCGCCCATGGTGACCGGATTCTGGGCCACGACGGTGAGGGCGGGTTCGAGGATGGCGGCCATGGGGACGTCGTCGAAGGCGACCACCGCGACGTCCTTGCGCCCGCCGCGGGAGAGCTCGGTCATGACCCCGATCGTCATGACGTTGTTGCCCGACAGCAGCGCGGTGGGCGGGTCGGGCAGGGCGAGCAGCCGGGCCGTCGCCTCGGCGGCGCCGGCCGGGTCGTGCGCGTCGGCGACGAGGGCGCGGTCGTGGGGCAGTCCCGCCTCGGCGAGCGCGGCGCGGTAGCCGGCGAGCCGCTCGCGGCGGGTGTACAGCCGGGCCGGGAGGTCGCCTATGAACCCGATCCTGCGGTGTCCGCCGGCGATCAGATGGGCGACGCCCTCCTGTGTGCCGGCCCGGTTGGAGCTGACCACGGTGTCGGCGGTCAGGCCGTTGCCGGGCCGGTCGAGGAAGACCACCGGCAATCCGGCGGCCCGGTGGGACTTGAGGTGGGTGTGGTCGGCGCCCACCGCGGGCGCGACCATGAGCACGCTGACCCGGCGGGCCAGGAAGGTGCCGATCAGCGCGTGCTCCCGCTCCGGGTCGTCGTCCGACGAGCCCATCAGCAGCGTCAGTCCGTGCCCGTGCACGGCGTCCTCGATGCCGCCGGCGACGGCGCCGAAGAACGGGTTGCCCAGGTCCGGCACCACCAGACCCACGGTGGTGTCGGGGCCGCCCACCCGCATGCTCCTGGCCATGAGGTTGGGCTGGAAGCCGAGCTTCGCCACGGCTTCCAGCACCCGCCTCCTGGTCTCCGCGGAGCTGGGACCGTCCTCGTTCAGCACCCGGGAGACCGTCTTGGCACTGACACCCACCTCGCGGGCCACGTCGGCGAGGGTCGGTCTGCGGGTCGCTGTCATGGACCACCTTTTCTCCGGATGTCGGCCCCGCGGATGCCGGGCCCGTCGGTCAGCTCCCCCCGACCCCTGCGGCCGAGGCTGCGTCACTGTCCGCCACGACCGTACCGCCGTCCGGTCGCACGCCGAGCGCGCCGGTCATGATGGCCACCACCTCGGCCATCGAGTAGTCCGACGGCTTGATGACGGCCTCCCGCCTGCCCAGCCGGTGGACGTGGACGCGGTCGGCGATCTCGAAGACGTGGGGCATGTTGTGGCTGATGAGGATCACCGGGATGCCCTTGTCCCGTACCCGGCGGATGAGGTCGAGGACCTGTCCGGACTCCTTGACCCCGAGGGCGGCGGTCGGCTCGTCCATCACCACGACGCTGCGCGCCCAGGCGGCGGCGCGGGCCACGGCGACGGCCTGGCGCTGGCCGCCGGAGAGCGTCTCCACCGGCTGCGTGATCGAGCCGACGCCGACCTTGAGCGCGGCCATGTGGTCGGCGGCCTGACGGCGCATCGCCTTCTTGTCCAGCAGGCGGAGCACCGAGCCGAGCACGCCGGGGCGGCGGATCTCGCGGCCCAGGAACATGTTGGACGCGATGTCCATCGACGCCGCGACGGCGAGGTCCTGGTACACCGTCTCGATGCCGTGCGCCCGCGCGTCCTGCGGCCCGGCGAACCTGATGGGCCTGCCGTGCAGCCGGATCTCGCCGGCGTCGGGGACGAGCGCGCCGGTGAGCGCCTTGATCAGGCTGGTCTTGCCGGCGCCGTTGTCGCCGATGACGGCCAGCACCTCGCCGGGCATGAGGTCGAAGTCCGCGTGGTCGATGGCGGTGACGTGCCCGTAGCGCTTGACCAGCCCGCGCGCGCTGAGCACGGGTTCGGGCCCGGTGGCGGGCGCCGGGGCCTCCGGTGCGGGGGACGCCGGGCCCTGGGACGCCGGGCCCTGGGGGGCGGGGCCGGTCATCGGGTCCCCTTTCGCGAGAGCTGGTCGACGGTCACCGCGAGGATCACCAGGACGCCGGTGACCAGCGTCTGGTAGACGGAGGAGACGCCCATCAACTGCAGGCCGTTGCGGAAGACACCGACGATGAGCACACCGACGAACGTGCCGAGGACGGTGCCGCGGCCGCCGAACAGGCTCGTGCCGCCGAGGACGACGGCGGTGATGCTGTCGAGGTTGTCGGTCTGCCCCGCCTGGGGGTCGCCGACCCCGGTCCGCGACACCAGCAGCAGGGCGGCGATCCCGTAGACCAGTCCGGCCACCGTGTAGACGCCGACGGTGAGCCGGGAGACCCGGATGCCGCTGAGCCGCGCGCTCTCCGCGCTGTTGCCGAGGGCGTAGACGTGGCGGCCCCAGGCGGTGCTGCTCAGCGCGTAGGCGAAGCCCAGGAAGAGGGCGATCGTGACCAGCGACCCGTAGGTGACGTCGGTCCTGCCGAGCGGGAAGGTGCGGCCCAGCGCGGTGAGCGGTTCGGGGAGGCCGGTGACGGTCTGTTCGTCGGAGTAGATGTGGGTGAGGGCGAAGGCGACGTTGAGCATGCCCAGCGTCACGATGAACGGGGGCAGCGGCACCGTCCGCACCAGCAGCCCGTTGACCAGCCCGAACGCTCCGCAGACCAGGATGCCGAGGGCGATGGCGAGCAGCGGCGGCAGCGGCCCCTGGACGGCGAGTTTGGCGATGAGGATGCCGCCGAAGGCCATGACCGCACCGCACGACAGGTCGATGCCGGCGGTGAGGATGATCAGCGTCTGGCCGATGGCGAGCGTGCCGACCACCATGACCTGCTGGAGGATCAGCGAGAAGTTGCCGCCGGAGAGGAACTGGTCGGTGGCCAGGGAGAAGAACACCGAGGCGAGGACGAGGGCCGCGAACGGTCCGGCGGCCGGCGCCGTGAGGAACCGGCGCAGCACGGCCGGTTCCCTGCCCACGGCGGGGAGCGAGGTGGATGCGGTCACCGGGCTCAGCCCCAGCAGTTCTGCAGGCCGAAGCCGGTGTCCTTGGACTCCGCGCCCGTCTGCGCCTTGTCGGTGATCAGGGTGACGCCGGTGTCGGTGTAGCCGCTGGTCTTCTTTCCGTCCTTGGCGAACGCGGCCACCGCCTTGACGCCGTCGGCGGCCATCTTCAGGGGGTACTGCTGGGAGGTCGCGGCGATCTTGCCGTCCTTGACCGCCTGCACGCCGGTGCAGCCGCCGTCGATGGCGACGATCGTGACGTCCTTCTCGCGGCCCTTGGCCTTGATGGCGGTGTACGCGCCGAGCGCCGCCGGCTCGTTGATCGCGTAGACCAGGTTGATGTCGGGCGCCTTCTGCAGGCAGGTCTCCATGGCGGTCTGGCCCTTGGCCTGGTCGCCGCCGGTGTCCTGGGAGCAGACGATCGACGGGTCGGAGGCGCTGACGCCGAACCCCTTGATGAAGCCCTCGTGGCGCTGCACGCCGACCGACACGCCGGGGGCGAGGTCCAGCGTGGCGATCTTCGGCGTCTTGCCGGCCATCGCGGCCTTGGCGTACGCGCCGATCAGCTCGCCCGCCTTCACGTTGTCGGTGGCGAACAGCGCGTCGGCGGCGTCCTGCGGCTCCGGAGGGGTGTCCAGGGCGATGACGAGCACGCCCTTGGCGCGCGCCTTCTCGATCGCGGGGACGATGGCCTTGGAGTCGTTGGGGGTGATGAGCACGCCCTTGACGCCGGCGGCGACCATGTTCTCCAGGGCCGTGACCTGGCTGGCGTTGTCACCGTCGAACTTGCCCGCCGCGGTGGTCAGTTCGACGTTCTCGCTCTTGGCGGCCTGCTCTGCGCCCTGCTTCATCTTGACGAAGTAGGGATTGGTGTCGGTCTTGGTGATCAGGCCGACCTTCACCTTGCCCCCGGACGGGGAGCCGCCGCCGGAACCGGAACCGCACGCGGCCAGTGACAGGGCGAGGCCGGCGGCGCCGATGACGAGGACCGGACGGGCTCTACGGGACATCTGCGACTCCTACGGGAAGCAGTGAGCGGGGAAAGCCGTATGGCGCTGCGTTCGGCGAAGGATCTCGCCAGGAGAATGCCAACGTTGACACATGTCATCGTTGACACCGCATGCGGAGGATGATGGACTCCCGCTCCGGCGACGTCAATGCCTTTGCCGAGGAAGCCCGTTGGCAGCACGTGGCGCCCGCCCCCGACACCCCGCCCGGGCCGATGCCGGGGCCGCCGCCGGGGCCGGCCCACGTCCCCGCTCCCACCTGGAGGAACCACCCCATGCAGCCGCGTCAGGTCACCGTGCTCGGAGAGTGCGTCGCCGATGTCTTCCCCGAACCCGGTCACGGGGCGGCCCCGTCCGGTGCGCACGGCCGCTCCCCGGACACGTCGCAGGAGCTGCGGCTGCGCGTCCTGCCGGGCGGCGGTCCGGCCAACACCGCCGTGGGCCTGGCCCGTCTCGGCACGCCGACCCGGCTGCTGGCACGGCTGTCCGGGGACGTCTTCGGCCGCCTGTTCCGCGCCCACCTGCTGGCATCGGGTGTCGACCTGTCGGCGGCCACGGCCGCTCCCGAAGCCAGCACGCTGGCGGTCGCCGACGTCGACGGCGACGGGCAGGCCGCGTACTCCTTCCACGCCGAGGGCACCGCGGACTGGCAGTGGACGCGCGAGGAGCTGGGCCGCGCCGCACTCGGGGATGCGGCCTGCGTCCACTCCGGTTCGCTCGCCCTGGTCAGACAACCGGGCGCCGTCCTCGTGGAGGAGGTGCTGGCCGGGGCACGGCAGCACGCCACGGTCAGCATCGACCCCAACGTCCGGCCCGCCCTGGTCGATCCCCGGGTCTACCGCGACCGGATCCGGACGTGGTGCGCGACGGCCGACATCCTCCGGCTGAGCGAGGACGACCTCGCCGTGCTGGCCCCGGGCACCACGCCGGAGGCGGCCTGCGACGACTTCCACGCGTCGGGGGCCCGCCTGGTCGTGGTCACCCTCGGGGCGCGTGGCGTCCTCGCCTCGCTCGACGGCCGGCGGATCTCGGTACCCGGTGTGCCGGCGCGGGTGGTCGACACCGTCGGCGCCGGGGACTCCTTCACGGCGGGGCTCCTCCACCACCTCGGCGGCCGCGGGCTGCTGGGCGGCCGGCTCGACCGGCTGCGGACCGACGACGTCGTGGCGGCCTGCGTGTACGCGACCCGCGTGGCCGCGCTGACCTGCGCCGTCGCCGGACCGAACCCGCCGTGGGCCCGCCAACTGGAAGCGGATTCGCCCGACCTGACGGTCCCTACGACCTCGTGAGGGGCCGCAGCCGATCCTGCACGGGGCGTTGACGGGCTCCCGGCAGGGGCCCATCATCGGTCATCGATCGGATGTCAGCGATGACATGTGTCAACGATGACATCACCGGCGTGCAGAGAGTGGGTTCACATGCGTCGAAGAGTCGGGGCGCTGCTCCTCGCCCTGATCGCGAGCCTGGCCGCGTTGCTGCCCGGCACCCCCGCGGTCGCCGGGACCGTGGGGGAATACCCGGAGTTCCCGTATCCGGCGACCACCTACAGCGAGCCGTTCCGCGGCCAGTTCCACTTCAGTTCGCAGTCGGGCTGGATGAACGACCCCAACGGCCTGGTGTACGCCAACGGGCTCTACCACTTCTTCTACCAGCACAATCCGCACGGCCTGGCCTGGGACACCATGCACTGGGGCCACGCCACCAGCACCGATCTGGTGCACTGGACCCAGAAGCCGATCGCGCTGGAACCCGGCGTCCACCCCGGCACGCTCTTCTCGGGCGGCGGCGTCGTGGACAAGGACAACACCTCGGGGCTGAAGACGGGTTCCCTCGACCCGATCGTGGTGTTCTCCAACACCGACGGCGTGAGCGTCTTCTACAGCAACGACGACGGCCGGACGTTCCAGGCCTACGACAAGGGCCGCAAGCAGATCGAGATCCCCGCCGAGAGCCGTGACCCCAAGGTGTTCTGGGACGCGGCACGCCACCGCTGGGCCATGGTCGTCTGGTCCAACGAGGGCGGCAACGGTGTGGACGTCTACACCTCCCCGAACCTCCTCGACTGGACCTTCGCCAGCCGCTTCAAGGCACCGTGGCTCTTCGAGTGCCCCGACATGTACCCCCTGGCCCTGGACGGCAAGGCCGGGCAGGAGCGGTGGGTCCTGACCTCCGCGTCCAGTCAGTACGTCGTCGGCTCCTTCGACGGCACGACCTTCCGCACCGACTGGACCGGCCCGCAGCAGATGGACCTGGGCACCACCTTCGCCGGGGGCACCTTCTACGCCGCCCAGACGTTCACCAACACGCCCGACGGCCGCACCGTGCAGATGGCCTGGCAGGGCGGCAACCGCGGCAGCACCTGGACGGGCAACTCGACCTTCCCCGCCTCCCTCGGCCTGGTCAGCACCCCCGACGGACCGCGGATCACCCGGACGCCGGTCGCCGAGCTCGCCTCGCTGGGCTCGGAGACCCGCAGCTGGAAGAACCAGACGGTCGACGCGGCCAAGGGCGACAACCTCTTCGGGGGCATCAAGGCCGACACGTACGAGATCACCGCCCAGTTCGACGTGAAGGGCGCGACCGCCACGCAGTTCGGCTTCGACCTGCACGCCCGCTCCGACGGGACGGCCGACCGCAGCGTCGTCTACGACACCAAGGCGCAGACCCTGCGGGGCAAGCCGCTCAAGCCGCGGAACGGCAAGGTCACGATGCGGCTGCTGGTGGACCGGGGGCAGTTGGAGACGTTCGCCGACGGCGGGCTCTACTCCCTGTCCGACAACGTCGACTTCGACTCCGCCGCGGACAGCCAGGGCATCCGGCTCTTCGCCGTCGGCGGCAAGGTGAAGCTGGACAGCGCGACCTTCACCCGCCTCAACACCAGCTGGGGCACGGCCCAGTCCACCCTGGAGAGCAACCTCAAGGGCCCGTGGCACGCCGCGGGCGGGGCGTGGACCGACGTCAGCGGCGGCAAGCGCGCCTCGACCGGCGGCGACGGGTTCTACCTGAGCGCGAGCAGCGGCGGTGACGCCGTCTACCAGGGCGACCTCACGCTGGACACCGCGCAGGCCGCGGGCCTGACGTTCCGCGCGAACGCGTCGGGCGCGGGCTACACGGCGAACATCGACACCAGCGGCGTCCTCAAGCTGTGGCGCCCGGGCCGGGACATCGCGACCTACGCCACCCCGGTCACGAAGGGCCGCACCTACCACCTCAAGGTGCAGACGAGCGGCTCCCGCATCCGGGTCTGGCTGGACAACGGCGCCGACCCCGTCATCGACGCCACCGACGACGCGTACACCACGGGCGTGTTCGGGGTGAACGTCTTCAACGGCACGGCGACGGTGCAGAACCTCAACACCGGAACGGCCGGGTTCTCGGTCTTCCCCGCCGGCAGGTGGACCCCGCGGGGCGGCACCTGGACGGTCACACCGTCCGGGCTGAGGGGGAGTTCGTCCCAGGACGGCTTCTACCTCAGCGACCGCACGGGAGGCGACTTCACGTACGAGGGCGACCTGTCCGTCACCAACGGCACGGCGGCCGGGCTCACCTTCCGTGCCCGCGACGACGGCGCCGGCTACACGGCGAACATCGACTCCAGCGGCGTGGTCAAGCTGTGGCGCCCGGGCCGGGACATCGCGACGTACGCCACCCGGATCGTCGAGGGCCGCACCTACCACCTCAAGGTGCGCGCGGACGGCTCCCGCATCCGGGTCTGGCTCGGCGGCGGCACTGTTCCCGTCATCGACGCCACCGACGACACCTACGCCACCGGGCTGTTCGGGGTGAACGGCTTCGCGGCCAACACCTTGGTGCAGAACCTGACCATCGGCTGACCCACCGGCTGACCCGTCGGGGACCGCTCCGGGGCAGGCTTTCGTGCCCGGCCCCGGGCGGTCCCTCCGCCGCGCCGGTTTCCAACGTTGAACAGGTTCCGGTTCGCCATGACGGCACGCCGTGTCACGCCAACACGCCGCAGCTGGGCGTCACTTCACGACGGTCCATCCGGCCCCTTGATCCCGTTCCGCCCTGCGCCGGCGCGGGCACGGTGGCGTGCACGGCACGTTCTCCCATGCCCTGACGGCCCGTTGACGAGCTTCTACGCGAGGTCTGGACACGGCGGCGGGGCCCTGCTTTCATGCTCTCCGCGCCGAAAATTTCCAACGTTGTACAACCGCGTTTCCGGCGCGTAGCGCTCTTGGTCCCAGGCACCGCACACTCCTGACCCGCAACTTTCCCGTCAAGGCGTCGACGACTCCCACGGAAGGTGCACCATGAGTCCTGGCCGACGACGTACCCACCGCTTTGCTCGGTTCACCGCCCTGCTGGCGCTCCTCCTCGGTGCGGCCCTGCTGACGCCCTTCCCGGCGTCCGCCCGGCCCTCCGCCACGACCGACGTCCCCACCGACGTCACCGCCGCCTCCGCCGACGCGGGCCTGCGCGGCGACTACTACCGGATGTCCAGCGGCACGGCCCTGGACTTCGCCCGGTACACCGGCACCCGGATCGACAGCTCCCTCCACGTGGACGACCTCCTGCCCACGCTGCGGGCCTACGCCGGCACGACGGACAACGTCGCCGTGCGCTGGACGGGCCGCCTGGAGGTGCCCGCCGACGGCACGTACACCTTCTACATCAAGGGCGACAACGGCTTCCGCATGTCCCTGGACGGCGCGAGCGTGATCGACCACTGGACCACCGACTGGGACGTCCAGACCACCTCGCAGCCGATCACCCTGACCGCCGGCCTGCACGAGCTCGCCTACGACTACAACCAGGGCAACGGCGGCGCCTACCTGCACACCGAGTGGTCGGGGCCGGGCTTCGACCGCCGCCCCGTACCGGACTCGGCGCTGCACCTGCCGGCCGGGTTCGCCCCGGCGGACGCCGAGGCGTCGGTGGCCACCAGCGGCCGCAGCGCCACCGTCGAGCTGGGGTCCCGCGTGACCGGCCTCCCCGTGGACGCGGCCTCGCACCTCGCCCTGCTGTCCGGCGGCACCCGCTGGTCCGCCACCGTCTCCCTCGACCCCAAGCACCCCACCCGGCTGGTCCTGAAGCCGGCCGAGGCCGACTCCCCGGTCTCGCTCAACGCCGACGTGCGGATCAGCTACGACGGCAAGGGCGGCATCACCACCGCCGACGGCGACCTCGGTCCCTTCTCGGTCGTCGCGCGCAACGACTCGACCTGGTACTTCCAGACCAGGTGGGCCAAGGACGTCTCCCCCTCCCACCCGCTGCCGGACTACCCGCGGCCGCAGCTGACCCGCGAGCAGTGGAAGAACCTCAACGGGACCTGGCAGTTCCAGCCGACCGCGCAGGACGCAGGGCTCCCCCAGGGCAAGCTGAGCGGCAGCATCGTCGTCCCGTACCCGATGGAGTCGGGTCTGTCGGGTGTCGCGCGGCACCACGACTGGTCGCTGTACCAGCGCACCTTCACCGTCCCCGACGACTGGCGGGTCCGCTCCGGCAACCGGCTGAAGCTCAACTTCGGCGCCGTGGACTACGAGGCCTGGGTGTACGTCAACGGCCGCGAGGTGGCCCACCACACCGGCGGCTACCAGGCGTTCACCGCCGACGTCACCGACGCCCTGGCCGGGCGCGGTCCGCAGACCCTGCTGGTGAAGGTCAAGGACACCACCGACGACCGCTACGCGCTCGGCAAGCAGTCCCGCGACCCCAGCGGCATCTGGTACACCCCGAGTTCGGGCATCTGGCAGACCGTGTGGATGGAGCCGGTCCCCGAGGCGTCGGTCGACTCGCTGGTGCTGACCCCGGACGTCGCGGACTCCTCGCTCGCCGTCACCGTACGGCCGGGCGCGGGCACCTCGCCGGGCGCGAAGGTCACGGCCACCGCGTACACCCGCGACGGGCGCAAGGCGGGCTCGGTCACCGGTGCGGCCGGCACCGCCCTGCGGCTGCCCGTCCCCCGCGCCCACCTGTGGAGCCCGGACGACCCGTACCTGTACGACCTCGAGGTCACCCTCACCGACGGCCGCGGCAAGGACCGCGTCGGCTCCTACTTCGGCATGCGGTCGATCGAGGTGTCCCCGGCCGGCGGCACCAACCGCATCAAGCTCAACGGCGAGCCGGTGTTCGTGCTCGCCACCCTCGACCAGGGCTTCTGGCCCGACGGCCTCTACACCGCGCCGACCGACGAGGCCCTGAAGTACGACCTCGTCCAGCACAAGGAGCTCGGCTTCAACGCGGTCCGCAAGCACATCAAGGTCGAGCCCGCCCGCTGGTACTACTGGGCGGACAAGCTGGGCCTGATGGTGTGGCAGGACATACCGAGCCGCGGCACGGCGGCCGCCGGCACCCCGGAGACCCAGACCTTCGTCGACCAGGTCCACCAGATCGTCGACCAGCACATCAGCACCCCGTCCGTCCTGGTGTGGACGCTGATGAACGAGGGCTGGGGCGAGTGGAGCAAGCAGGCCACCGGCGAACTCGCCGACGCCGTCAGGGAGCAGGACCCCTCGCGCCTGGTCGACGCCCACTCCGGCGTCAACTGCTGTGCCTCCAAGGGGGACTCGGACCGCGGTGACCTGATCGACTTCCACGACTACCACGGCCCGGCCAGCCCGGCCCCGGACGACACCCGCGCCGCCGTCGACGGCGAGCACGGCGGCTACTCCTACCTCGTCCCCGGCCACATCCTGGGCACCGCGGGCGGCCAGGACTACGGCGACGCCGCCCACAGCAAGGAGGAACTGACCGCGGCCTACGTGGAGAACACGCGCAGGCTGCTCCGGCCGGCGGCCTGCGGCCTGTCCGGCTCGGTCTACACGCAGATCACCGACGTCGAGGGCGAGCTCAACGGCCTGCTCACCTACGACCGCGACGTGGTCAAGGTGATCCCGGAACAGGTACGGGACGTCAACCAGCAGGTCATCGCGGCCGGCGCCACCGCCGGCGGGGCCGACGTGCCGCCGGGCACACCCGGCCCGAACGGCGTCGGCTGGTGGCCGCTGCACGAGGGCTCCGGCACCGTCGCCGGAGACGTCGCAGGCGACCACGACGGCGCCCTCACCGGCGGCACGAGCTGGACGACAGGCCCGAACGGCGCCGCCCTGCAGTTCGACGGCCGCACCGGCTCCGTCGACACCGGCGCCACCGTCCTGGACACCGACCGCCGCGACTACTCGGTGGCCGCCTGGGTCCGGCTGGACGACAAGGGGCACTTCAGCACCGCGGTGTCCGTCGACGGCGACACCAACAGCGCCTTCTACCTGCAGTACTCGCAGGCCGACAAGCGGTTCGCGTTCAGCTTCGCCGGGAGCCGGGCCCTCGCGGGCACCATCGGCGAGCCGGAGGCGGGCCGCTGGTACCACCTGGTCGGCAGCTACAGCCACCGCGACGGACGGCTGCGCATCTACGTGGACGGCAGCGAGGCCGGTTCCGTCCGCGGCTGCAACGCCGAGGGGCCCTCGGGCCACCTGGTGATCGGCCGCGGCAAGTACGGCGGGAACCTCGTCGACTACTGGGGCGGCGCGATCTCCGACGTGCACGCCTACGACCGCGCGCTGACCGCCGCCGAGGTGACGTCCCTGGCGGCCGGCGAACCCGCCGTGCCGGCGGAGCGCTGACCGAGTACCGACCACCTGAGCGGCCCGCCCCGGCACGGGGCGGGGCGGGCCGCCTCCCGGGGCGACGGCGGCACCACCGCACCCCCCTGATCAGCTCGCACACCGCTCTCCGAGGAGTTGAACGTCCATGAGCACCTCCCGTTCCACCCGCTTCCTTGCCGTCGTGTGCCTCACCGCCGCGGCCGCCCTGACCGCCACCTCCTGCGCCAAGGAGGAGGGCTCCGGCAGCGCCTCCTCCGCCTCCTCCGAGGGCGCCCAGGTCGTGCAGTCCCCGACCGCGGCCACCGACGCCTCCGGCAGCGGCTGCACCCTGCAGACCTACGGGGCGAGCAAGCTCGACCTCAAGGACGCCGTCGTCGGCTTCTCCCAGTCGGAGAAGGAGGCGAACCCGTTCCGCATCGCCGAGACCCAGTCCATCAAGGACGAGGCGGCGAAGCTCGGCGTCAAGAAGCTGCTCACGACCAACGCGCAGTCGCAGCTGCCCAAGCAGATCAGCGACATCCAGGACATGCTCGCCCAGGGTGCCCAGCTGCTGATCGTCGCCCCGCTCAACTCCGACGGCCTGGAGCCCGCGCTGCGCGCGGCGGCGGCCAAGCACGTGCCCGTCATCACCATCGACCGCAAGATCAACGCCACCGCGTGCAAGGACTACGTCGCCTTCCTCGGCTCGGACTTCGTCGAGCAGGGCAAGCGCGCCGCCGATCAGATGATCAAGGTCACCGGCGGCAAGGGCAAGGTCGCGATCCTGCTCGGGGCCTCCGGCAACAACGTCACCACCGACCGGACCAAGGGCTTCGTCGACCAGATCAAGGCGCAGGCCCCCGGCCTGGAGATCGTCGCCCAGCAGACCGGTGAGTTCGCCCGCGACAAGGGCCAGCAGGTGATGGAGCAGCTGATCCAGGCGAACCCGGGGATCACCGCCGTCTACGCGGAGAACGACGAGATGGGCCTCGGCGCGGTCACCGCGCTGAAGGCGGCCGGGAAGAAGCCCGGCGAGGACGTCAAGATCGTCTCCATCGACGGCACGCGCAACGCCGTGCAGGCGCTGGCGAACGGCCAGTACAACGGCGTCATCGAGTCCAACCCGCGCTTCGGGCCGCTCGCCTTCGCCACCGCGCAGAAGTTCTTCGCCGGCGAGGCCATCCCCGAGGACGTGATCATCTCCGACCGCGAGTACGACGCGTCCAACGCCAAGGGCTCACTGGCCGGGGCGTACTGAGCCCCCGCGCCTGCCGCCCGGTCCTCCTCCCCGGCCGGGCGGCAGGCCCGTCCCTCCTCGGCTCCCGACCCCGCGAACCCATGGAAGGCCCGCTATGGCACCCCCCGACGCGGCACCCGCCGCACCGCCGCCCGGCCCGGACGGTCCCAGCGCCCCCGCGGTACTGGAGGCCGTCGGCATCGGCAAGCGCTTCCCCGGTGTGGTGGCGCTCGACGACGTCTCCTTCACCCTGCGCCGGGGCGAGATCCACGCGCTCGTCGGCGAGAACGGCGCCGGCAAGTCCACCCTGATCAAGGTCCTCACCGGGGTGCACCGCCCGGACGCCGGCGAGGTGCGGCTCGACGGCCGCGCGGTCGCCTTCGCGCGGCCCTCCGACGCCCAGCACGCCGGGGTCACCACGATCTACCAGGAGGTCAACCTCGTCCCGCTGATGAGCGTGGCGCGGAACATCTTCCTGGGCCGCGAGCCCAAGAACCGCCTCGGCCTGATCGACTTCCCGCGGATGCACCGCGAGGCGGCGGCGCTGCTCGCGGGCTTCGGCGTCACCGTCGACGTCCGTCACCCCCTCGGCAGCCTCGGCGTGGGCACCCAGCAGATGGTGGCGCTGGCCCGCGCGGTGTCGGTGCGGGCCAAGGTCGTGGTGATGGACGAGCCCACCTCCGCACTGGAGCCGCGCGAGGTCGAGACGCTCTTCCGGGTCATCGGCGACCTCCACGACCGGGGCATCTCCGTCCTGTACGTCAGCCACCGGCTCGAGGAGCTGTACCGGATCTGCGACCGGGTCACGGTGCTCCGCGACGGACGCCTGGTGCACACCGGCGACCTCGCGGACCTGGACCGGATGCAGCTGGTCGCCATGATGCTGGGCCGCGAGGTCTCCGAGGTGCGCCGGCACGGGCGGACCGGCTTCGGCGAGGACCACCACCCCGACCGCCGGGCGGTGCTCACCGCCGCCGGGCTGAGCCGGCGTCACGTCCTGGACGACGTCTCGCTGGAGCTGCACCCCGGCGAGGTGCTGGGCCTGGCGGGGCTGCTGGGCTCGGGACGCAGCGAGACCGCCAAGGCGCTGGCCGGGGCGCTGCCGCTGGACTCGGGATCGGTGACGGTCGCCGGGCGGCGGCTGGGCCGCCCCTCCCCCGCGGCCGCGATCCGCGCGGGCATCAGCCTGCTGCCCGAGGACCGCAAGGCGGAGGGCATCGTCCCGGGGTTGTCGGTGCGGGAGAACATCGTGCTGGCCGCCATGCCCCGGCTGTCCCGGGCGGGCGTCGTCTCGCGGGCCCGCCAGGACCGCGTCGTCGAGATCTTCATGAAGCGCCTGCGGATCAAGGCCTCGGGACCCGAGCAGAAGGTCGGCGAGCTCTCCGGCGGCAACCAGCAGAAGGTGCTGCTGGCCCGCTGGCTCTGCCTGGAGCCGAAGGTGCTCCTCCTCGACGAGCCGACGCGCGGCATCGACGTGGGCGCGAAGGCCGAGGTGCAGGCGCTGGTGGACGAACTGGCCCAGGAGGGACTGGCGGTGCTGCTCATCTCCTCCGACATCGAGGAACTCGTGGAGGGCGCCGACCGCCTCGTGGTGCTGCGCGGCGGCGCCGTGGCCGGCGAACTGACGGGCGAGCAGGTCGGCGAGGGGGAGCTGCTGGAGGTCCTCGCGGCCCACGCGCCCGCCGTCCGGGACGCCGCCGTGGAAGGGGAGGTGCGGCACGATGGCTGAGCTCTCCCCGGCCGTGCGGCGGGGCCCGGTCGGGCTCCCCTCCCCCGCCTGGTTCCAGGCGTACGGGGTGTACGCGGCGGTGGCCGTGCTGGTCCTGTTCAACGCCGTCTTCACCGACCACTTCCTGACCGCGGCCAACCTGCGCACCCAGCTCGTCCAGGTCGCCCCGGTGGTCATCGTCGCGCTGGGCATGGCGCTGGTGATCGGCACCGAGGGGGTGGACCTGTCGGTGGGGTCCGTGATGGCCCTCGCCGCGGCCCTGCTGCCGCTGTACCTGGGGTACGGACTGCTGTCCGCGCTGCTCATGGCGCTCGCCGCCGGGGCGGTGGTGGGAGCGGTCAACGGCACCCTGGTGGCGGTGGTGGGTCTGCAACCCATCGTGGCCACCCTCGCGCTGTTCGTGGGCGGCCGGGGCCTGGCCCTGGTCCTCGCCGACGGGCAGCTCAAGCAGATCGCCAACCCGGGTCTGCTGGGCCTGGGCACCGACGACGTCCTGGGCGTCCCCGTGGTCGTGCTGATCGCCGGTGCGCTCGCCCTGCTGGTCGCCGGGGTCGTGCACCGCACCACCTTCGGGCGCCAGTTGGTCGCGATCGGCGGCAACCGCGCCGCCGCGGGGCTGGCCGGGCTGCCGGTGAAGCGGGTGCTGATCGGCGTGTACGTGGTGTGCGGGGTGCTGGCGGCCCTGGCCGGGGTGCTGGCCACCGCCCGTCTGACGGCCAGTGACCCGTCCACGCTCGGCACCCTGATGGAACTGTCCGCGATCACCGCGGTGGTGGTCGGCGGGACCCCGCTCACCGGCGGGTCCGTGCGCGTCCTGGGCACGGTCTGCGGAGCGCTGCTGATGCAGCTGCTGCGGGCCACCCTGGTCAAGCACGACCTCCCCGACTCCACCGCGCAGATGGCCCAGGCCGTCATCATCCTCGTCGCCGTCTACGTCGCCCGGGAGCGTCGATCCCGATGAAGTCACTCATCACGCCCCGCTCCGCCGGGGCGACGCCGCAGCCGCCCGCCGTGGCGGCGGCCCGTGCCGGGGACCGGCGGCGGCTGGCCGTACTGGTGCAGCGGCAGGGCGTGCTCGCCGTCCTCCTGCTGCTGGTGCTGGTCTCCTCCTTCGTCTTCCCGTCCTTCGGAACCCTCGACAACGCGCAGAACGTCACCGTCCAGGCCTCCTTCCTGGCGATCGTGGCGCTCGGCATGACCCTCGTCGTCATCACCGGAGGCATCGACCTGTCGGTCGGCTCGGTCTTCGCGCTCGGCGGGGTCCTCGCGGCGTGGGCCTCGCAGTACGGGATGCTGCCGGCGCTGCTGCTGCCGCTCGCGGTGTGCGGTCTGCTCGGCACCGTGCACGGTCTGCTCATCGCGCGCGCCGGGATGGCCCCGTTCATCGTCACGCTGGCCGGGCTGCTGGCCGCCCGGGGACTGCTGCTGGCCCTGACCGGCGAGGGCGCCGACACCTACCTGGTGCCGCACGGTTCGGCCTTCGCCGAACTCGGGCAGGGCACGGTGGCCGGGTTCGGCCACCCGGTCCTGGTCGCGCTGGTGCTGTTCGCCGTCGGCGGGCTGGTGCTCCAGCGGACCTCCTTCGGGCAGTCGCTGTTCGCGGTGGGCGGCAGCCCCGACGCGGCCACGCTGATGGGCCTGCCGGTGGCCAGGACCCGGGTGCTGGTGTACACGATCAGCGGACTGCTCGCGGGGTTCGCGGGCGCCCTGAACGCCGCCCGGCTCTCCTCGGGCGTGACCATCATCGGCGTCGGCATGGAGCTGGACGCCATCGCCGCGGTCGTCATCGGCGGCACACTGCTGATCGGCGGTGCGGGTTCGGTCAGCGGCACCCTGTGGGGCGTCCTGGTCCTGGCGGTGATCCAGAACCTCATCAACCAGATCGGCTCCCTCAATTCCTCGTACCAATCGGTGGTCAGCGGCGGCTTCCTTATCGTGGTGGTCGTGGCCCAGCGGTATCTCGCGCGGGGACCGCGCACCACATGACCGTGCCGGTGGCCGAGGTCCCGGCCGGCCGCCGGCCCCCCACCCACCCCCCGGGAGCGCCCGGGGGTCCCGCCACACGGACGGGCCGCCG
>NZ_JBHWGA010000027.1:0-103996 GCF_042733315.1 Streptomyces sp. NPDC059718 | reverse complement strand
CCGGGCCCCGCCGGGGGCCCCCCCCCCCCAAATTGCGCGGCGGGGGGCGGGGGGCCGGCGGCCCCCCCGGCCCCCGGCCCAACCCGGAGGGAGCGCCGTGGGCGTCAGCCTCAAGGACGTCGCGCAGCGCGCGGGAGTGTCCATCAAGACCGTCTCGAACGTCGTGAACGGCTACCCGCACGTCACACCCGCGATGCGCGCGCGGGTCCAGCAGGCGATCGACGAACTGGGCTACCGGCCCAACCTCACCGCCCGGCACCTGCGCAAGGGCCGCACCGGCATCATCGCGCTGGCCCTGCCCGAGCTCGGCAACCCGTACTTCGCCGAGCTGGCCGGCGCCGTCATCGACGCCGCCGCACGCCACGACTACACCGTGCTGCTCGACCACACGGCGGGCGAGCGGCGCAAGGAGATCCTGGTGACCCAGGGCTTCCGCACCCATGTGATCGACGGACTGATCCTCTCGCCGATCGAACTGGAGGCGTCGGACCTGCTCGCCCGTGACGACAGTTCACCCCTGGTGCTCCTCGGGGAGCGCGAGTACGACGCCCCGTACGACCACATCGTGATCGACAACGTGGCCGCGGCGCGCAGCGCGGTGCGGCACCTGGCGGGGACGGGACGCCGGCGGATCGCCTTCATCGGCGCCCGCAGCGAGGTCGCCCGGCAGCCAGCGCACCTGAGACTGCGCGGCTGGCGCGAGGAGCTGGCCGCCTGCGGGCTCCCGCACGGCGACGACCTCGTCGCGACCGCCTCCGGGTACGGCCGCGCCGACGGCGCCCAGGCCATGGCCGACCTGCTGGACCGCGGGTCGCTGCCGGACGCGGTCTTCGCCTACAACGACCTCCAGGCCATCGGGGCCCTGCGGGTGCTCGTCACCCGGGGCCTGCGCGTGCCGGAGGACGTCGCGCTCGTGGGCTTCGACGACATCGAGGAAGGACGCTACGGCACGATCACCCTGACCACGATCTCGCCGGACAAGAAGGCCATCGCCCGCCAGGCCGTCGACTGCCTCGTGCAGCGCCTGACCGGCGCGCCGGACGCCCCGCCGCGCCGCGTGCGCCCCGGCTTCGACCTGGTCGTCCGCGAGTCCACCCTGGGCCGCGGTCACTGACCGGCCGTGCGCGCCGAGCGGGCCGGCTCGGCACCGTACTGCCCGGCGCCGAAGTGCAGTTCCGGCGGGGGCCGCGTGAACGGCCCCCGCCGGGCGGTCCACTCCACGACGGCGCCGCTGCGGCGTACGCGGACCGACAGGTGACCGCGGCAGCCGCCGGTGCACTCGGGTTCCCCCCGCTCGACGCGGCGGCCTTCGACGGTGGCGGCCGGCGGGCCCGGCCGGCCCGGCGGCAGCGCCCACACCGCGAACGGCCCGGGGGCATACGTCGGCGATACACGCTGCTGCCTAGGCTCCGGGTATGCACGTACCGACCGTCGAGGACGAGCCCCGCCTGGCCGGAGCGCCGGCGCTCGTGAAGAGACGCCCAGGGCTCAGCGCCCGGCTGAAGCTCACCCTCAGCTACGCCGGGTTCCTCGCCGTCGCCGGCGCGCTCCTGCTGGCCGTGGTGTGGGGGTTCCTGCTGCGCTACGTGCCCGACAACTCCCAGGGCCTTCTCGGGGTCTCTCCCAACCGCTACCTCCTTGTGCACACCTTCGCCCCCGCCGCGGCCGTCGCGATGGCCTTCCTGCTCTTGTTCGGCCTGCTGGGGGGATGGCTCCTCGCCGGCCGGATGCTCGCACCCCTCACTCGGGTCACGGATGCGGCACGGATGGCCGGGAACGGGTCACTGTCCCACCGGATCCGCATGACGGGCCGCCAGGACGAATTCCGCGAACTCTCCGACGCGTTCGACGCGATGCTGGAACAACTCGAGTCCCACGTCGCCGAGCAGCAGAGGTTCGCCGCGAACGCCTCCCACGAACTGCGCACCCCGCTGGCGATCTCGCGCACGCTCCTCGACGTCGCCCGCAAGGACCCCGCACAGGACCGGGGCGAACTCGTCGAACGCCTCCACGCCGTCAACACGCGGGCGATCGACCTCACCGAGGCCCTCCTGCTCCTCAGCCGCAGCGACCGGGGGAACTTCACCCGCGAGAGCGTCGACCTCTCCCTCGTCGCCGAAGAAGCCGCCGAAACGCTGCTGCCCCTCGCCGAACAGCGCCGGATCACCCTCGACGTCTCCGGTGGGGCCGCCCGGACCAGCGGCTCCGCGGAGCTCCTGCTGCGGGTGGTGACGAACCTCGTCCAGAACGCCATCGTCCACAACCATCCCGCCGGCGGCACCGTGACGGTCCACACCGAGACACACGGCGACACGAGCGTGCTGCGGGTGAAGAACACCGGCCATCCGCTCCCCCCGGAACTGGTACCGACCCTCACCGAACCCTTCCGGCGCGGAACGGAACGCGTACGCACCGACGAGCACGCCGGCGTCGGCCTCGGCCTGGCCATCGTGCAGAGCATCGTCCGCGCCCACGACGGGACCCTCGACCTGGCCCCCCGCCCCGCCGGAGGTCTCCTCGTCACGATTCGGCTTCCCGGCACGCCGTAGGGCCCGGCGGTCAGACCCTCCCGGCGTCCTGGCCCGTGATCGTCCGGCTCGGCGAGGACACCGCCGGGCGGCTCCTTCCGGCGCTCCCCCTCCTCCTCGCCCTGGCGGCGCGCTGATGCGCCCGGCGGACGGCGGAGTCGGCGTCGAGGTCCCACGTGATCAGCTCCCTCGCCTCCGCCCGCTCCTGGAGCTGGGTGAAGATCCGCTGCCACGTCCCGTCCCGCTGCCAGCGGTGGAACAGGTCGTACACCCGGGCCCACGATCCGTACTGCCCGGGCACGTCCCGCCAGGGGACCCCGGTGCGGACCCGGAACCGTATGCCGTCGATCAATTGCCGCCGGGTCCATATCGGCGGCCGACCGACCTTCTTGCCCTTCGGCAGCAACGGCTCCAGCACAGCCCACTGCTCGTCCGTCAGATCTCCACGCGCCACGAACCAAGATCATCTCACATTTTTTCTTTACCAACCGTTCGTTCCAGATTGTGTTAGCCTCCGATGACAGGCGGGACCGAGCCCGCGGAAGCCCCCTCGACACACACGCATGGAGCACACATGTCCCACCGTCTGGAATCCAAGGTCGTCATCGTCACCGGAGGGACGTCGGGGATGGGCGCCGCCTTCGCCCGCCGCGCCGCGTCCGAGGGCGCGACCGTCGTGATCGGCGCGCGGGACAAGGCCCGCGGCGAGGCGACCGTCGCCGGGATCGAGGCCGAGGGCGGCCGCGCGTTCTTCCTGCCGACGGACGTCACCGCCGAGGACGGGGTCGCCCGTCTCGTCGACTACGCGGTGACCGAATTCGGCGGCCTGCACGGGGCGTTCAACAACGCCGGCGGCGGCGACAACCAGCGCACCTTCGGCACCACCGACGCCGCCTTCTGGCACCACATGATCGCCACCAACCTGACCAGCGTCTTCTACAGCCTGAAGCACGAACTCCCGGCGATCGCCGCCTCGGGCGGCGGATCGATCGTGAACAACGCCTCGACGGCGGCCGTGGTGGGCGACGCGGGCATGCCGGCCTACGTGGCCGCCAAGCACGGCGTGGTGGGCCTGACCCGCTCCGCGGCGCTCGACTCGGCCAAGGCGGGCGTCCGCGTCAACGCGCTGGTCACCGGGCTGATCGACACCCCGCTGTGGCGTGCCGCCGTCCAGACGTACCCCGGGATCGAGGACCGGTTCCTGGAGCGGATCCCCGCCGGACGGGCGGGCGCGGAGGCGGACGTGGCCGCCTTCGCCGCCTTCCTGCTCAGCGACGAGAGCAGCTTCGTCAACGGCGCCGCGCTCGCGATCGACGGCGGCTTCACCGCGCAGTGAGCGGCCCGGCGGGCCCGGGTCAGCCGAGGGCGTCCAGGGCGGCGTCGACGACGGCCGTCAGCGCCTCCCGGTCGGGGTTGACGGCCCCCATGACCCGCAGGCCGTGCATCGTGACGACGAGGTACCGGGCGAGGTCCCGCGCGTCACGCTTGCCGGACACCTGGCCGTCCGCCTGGGCCTCCGCGACGACCTGGGCCAGCGCGTCCTCCAGCAGCGCGGTCGTCGACTCCACGTGCGCGGCGACCCGCGGATCGTGCGCGACGCGCTCCATGGCCGCACCGACGATCAGACAGGCCCGCCGGCTGCCGTCGCGCGCGATCTCGTCGACCGCCGCGACCAGGACCTCGCGCAGCAGCTCCCGGCCGGGCGCGCCGGCCCGGAGGGCCTCGACCAGGGGCAGGGCGTACTGCTCCCGGTAGCGGTCCATGGCCGCCAGGTACAGCCCCTCCTTGCTGCCGAAGGCCGCGTACAGCGAACCGCGCCCCACACCGGTGGCGTCGACCAGGTCCTGCACCGACGTGCCCTCGTAGCCCTTGCTGCGGAAGGCGTTCATCGCGGCCTCCACGGCCCTGCCGGTGTCGAACTCCCTCACGCGTGCCATGCGCCGGAGTGTACGCCTATCAGGAACGAACGGTCCAGTTTCTACCCGGGTCACGCCGGCCGCCGGAACGCCGGGGCCGGGACCGTGGACGAACTCGCCGACGCCCTCGTCCTTCACGCCGAGCAGTCCGCCACCCGCGGTGACGACACCGCCCTGCTGCTCATCCAGGCGCGGCGGAAGGGCGGTTGACGCCGCCCGGGGCATCACCGGCCGGCTCGCTCCGGCGATGCCCCGGGTCCCTCCCGGCGGGAGGAGTGACGGCCTTCAGCCGACGCGACGGGCCCTGACGCCGTCGGCCTCGAAGTCGTAGACGTACCGGTTGATCCGCAGGCCGTCGACCGCGCCGACCCAGATGTGGTCGCGGCCCTTGCCGACGGCGACGGTGTAGATGGTCGCCTGCGGGAGCGCGTTCTTCAGCGTCGTGAAGTTGCACGGAAGGGCCTGGGTGCAGGCGCCCTGCATCTCGCCGCCCGAGAGGAACCACTCGCCGGTCGTGGCGGCGTTCAGGTATCCGCTCCACTGGTTCGTCGGTGAGACCGCGGGCGGGAGCCACACCAGGGTGGTGTAGGTGTCGGTGGGCGTCAGCCTCGGATTGATCTCGATCCTGATGCTCGGCAGGTTCCGTGTGCCGCCGTAGCCGACGTTCTCCTCGGTCTGGAAGACGTGGAACCCGAGCGCGGTCAGGTCCCGGACCCGGCTGCCGTAGAAGTCGACCTCGTTGCCGAAGTCGACCTTCTCGCTGGGGGAAACCTCGATTCCGAGGCTGCCGTTGCCGTAGGGCGGCCTGGAGAGGGATCCCGTCGCACCGTACGCGTACGGGCCGTCCCTGAGGTCGGCGACGGGGGAACCGATCGTGTTGCGGGCGATGACGCCCCAGTGGCCGGAGTCTATGGAGCCTCCGGAGTATCCGTCCGCGACGGCGGACACCGATCCCGTGAGGGCCGAGGTGACGATCGTGGCGAGTGCAACGGCCACGAGCGTCCTTCCCCGGCTCAAGCCAAGACGAGCCTTCACAACCCATTCCTTCCGGGTAGCCGAAGGGTCCGGTGCGCCGCCCGTGCCGGTGCGCCGCGCGGCGTGTGGCAGCGCGGCACGACACGGCGGCGGCCGAGTCGTGACCCTTCGCGTTTCAGCAGAACTTGGTGAGTGGTGGTGGATTGCGGGGGATGCGTTCGAGGTCACTGCCTCCCGTACGACAGGGGTCGCTCCCGGGGGAGTTGACATCGACGTCGTGGGCGAGGCGGACGGTCATGCGACGGCCGGAGCCGTCCACGAGTCCCCTGGTCCCAGCCGAACCCGAAATGCACATGACGACCGTTACATGCGGTGACGTGGGACGCATCCCGGGTGGGCCGTTCGTAGCGGAGCGTGCACGCCTCAGGTCCCGGCGCTAGGCGTTTGCCTAATGACTTTAGGTATGCGCATAATCGCTTACGGAGGAAGGGAGGGCACACCGTGCCACGCGTAGGACTCACCGCGGAACGCCTGACCCGGGCGGGGGCGGAACTCGCCGACGAGGTCGGCTTCGCCCAGGTGACCGTCTCGGCGCTCGCCGAGCGGTTCGGCGTCAAGGTCGCGAGCCTGTACTCGCACGTCAGGAACTCGCAGGACCTGAAGACCAGGATCGCCCTGCTCGCCCTGGAGGAACTCGCCGACCGGGCGGCCGAGGCCCTCGCCGGCCGCGCGGGCAAGGACGCCCTGGTCGCCTTCGCGAACGTGTACCGCGCGTACGCCCGGGAGCACCCCGGCCGCTACGCGGCGGCGCAGCTGAGGCTCGACCCGCAGACGGCGGCCGCCAGCGCCGGCGTCCGGCACGCCCAGATGACACGGGCCATCCTGCGGGGCTACGACCTCCCGGAACCGGACCAGACGCACGCCGTCCGTCTCCTGGGCAGCGTCTTCCACGGCTACGTGAGCCTCGAACTGGCGGGGGGCTTCGACCACACACCCGTCACCGCGCAGGAATCGTGGTCGTGGGCCTTGGACTCCCTGGACGCCCTGCTGCGCGAGCGGTCGACGTCCTGAGGGCGCACGCCCCGGCACCTCCCACCCAACGGACGGGCACCCAGCCCACGGACAGCCACTGGACAGGCAACGCACCATGCACACGGACCGGAACCTGATCACCACCCCCGTCACCGAGGAACTGCTGCGCGGCGCCCTCGACGTGGAGCGCACCCGCCACGGGCTGCTCCCGCACCGCCTGCCCGCCGCGGCGCGCCGGCAGATCCCCGACGAGCAACTGGCCGTGGCGGAGGCCCAGCCGTCCGGCGTGCGGCTCGCGTTCCGCACCCGGGCCACCACGGTCGAACTGGACACGCTGCCCACCAAGCGGGTCTACCGGGGCTTCCCGGCCCCGCCGGACGGCGTGTACGACCTGCTGGCCGACGGCCGTCTCACCGCCCAGGCCACCGTGGCCGGCGGCAACGTCCGCGAGATCGTCGACATGGTCACCCAGGCCGCCGAGCTGCGGGAGGGGCCGCCCGGCACCGCCCGGTTCGGCGAACTGCCCCCAGGGGACAAGGACGTCGAGATCTGGCTCCCGCACTCGGAGATCACCGAGCTGATCGCCCTGCGCACCGACGCCCCCGTCGAGCCGTCAGCGCCGCGGGGCCGCAAGGTGTGGCTGCACCACGGCAGTTCCATCAGCCACGGCTCCAACGCCGCGCATCCGACGGCCATCTGGCCCGCGCTGGCAGCCGCCGAGGGCGGAGTGGAGCTGGTCAACCTCGGGTTCAGCGGCAGCGCGCTGCTCGACCCCTTCACCGCCCGTGCGATGCGCGACACTCCGGCGGACCTGCTCAGCCTCAAGATCGGCATCAACATCGTCAACACCGACGCGATGCGCCTGCGCGCCTTCACCCCGGCGGTGCACGGCTTCCTCGACATCGTCCGCGAGGGCCATCCCACGGCACCGCTGCTGGTCGTCTCCCCCGTCCTGTGCCCCGTCCAGGAGGACACCCCGGGCCCGCTCGCCCCGGACTTCGAGGGCGGCAGGCTGCGCTTCAAGGCCACCGGCGACCCGGCGGAACGCGCCGCGGGCCGGCTGACCCTCAACGTCATCCGCGAGGAGCTGGCCCGGATCGTCGCACAGCGGGCGGCCGACGACCCCCACCTGCACTACCTCGACGGGCGCGAGCTCTACGGTGCGGCCGACTACGCCGAACTGCCGCTGCCCGACGAGGTCCACCCCGATCCCGCGGGACACCGGCGCATCGGCCGGAACTTCGCCCGGCTGGTGTTCGCGGGCACCGGCCCCTTCGCCTCGGCGGGTCGCTGACCCGCAGCCGCGGGTCAGCGGCTCCGTTCATCGGCTTGTCGCATCACGGCATGAGATCCATCGATTTGCTTCACCTCATGCACGGATCCACCATGGCAGCGCTACCTCAGGTCGCCCCCGCAGAAGTCCGGCAGGCAGTACGGCATGTCGCGCGGAAGACGGCGAACACCGGAAAGGTGGAGACATGACCATGGACGCCGTGTGGGTCCGTGGCGTGAACGGCCTTCAGATGCACCACGTCACCGACCTCCAGGACGCCGGCAGGTTCCTGGGCAACGCAGCCATGGCCCTGCGGGCCGCCCACGTGCGGACCGGCGCAGAGCACTACGAGGGCCTCGCCGCCGAGCTCAAGGCCCTGGTCACCCGGGTACGGGAACTGGAGGACCAGGCCCGCTCCGCGATGCACGAGCTGCACGAGACCGACCCGGACCGCTTCGTCCGCTGCCGCGAGGGCCACGAGCCCTGGCCCGGCGAGATCCAGGCCGGGTTCATCCCCCGCCACACCTGCCGCGACGAGTGCCTCCACCACGACCGCGGCGTGCTCGAGGCGATCATCCAGTGCACCTGCGGCAGGCCGCCCTGCCAGGCCTGCGAGATCGACGGCCGCCTCCCCGCCCGTTGATCCCCGCCCGGATCACCTCTCGGCGGCCACCGCGCCGCGACCGCGCGCAGCCGAGGAAAGGACTCCCGATGCACAAGCCCCCGGAGCGGAGCGGGCTCGACCCGGCCGGCCACCGTCTCCACGAAGACACCGCACACCTCCTGGCGGCGGGCCCCGCCACCCCCGTCGAACTGCCCGGAGGCGTCCTCGCCTGGTCGGTCACCCGCTACGACGTACTGCGGCGGCTCGCCGACGACCCCCGGGTCTCCCGCGACGCGAGGCAGCACTGGCCCGGCCTCGGCGACCTGCCCCCGGACTGGCCGTTGTCGCCCTTCCTCGTCTCGCCGACGGTGCTGAACGCCCACGGTCCCGACCACCGCCGGCTGCGCGCCGTCATGGAGCGTGCGTTCACCCCCGGGCGGACGGCCGCCCTGGGGGCGAACCTGCGGCACAGGACGGAGGCCTACCTGGAGGCACTCGGCACGCCGGGCTCCGGGCGGGTCGTCGACGTCCGCGCCCGGTACGCCCGGGTCGTCGCGTGCGAGACGCTGTGCGACCTGTTCGGCGTACCGGAGGACCGCTGGGAGCAGGCCGTCCGGGCGATGCGCGCACTGCTGGAACCGCCCTCCGACCCCGGGGCCGCGGCCTCCGGCGCGGACGAGTCGATGGCCTTCTGGGCCGCGCTGCTCGCCGAGAAGGCACACCTGCCCGGCGACGACATGACGACGACCCTGGTCGAGGCCCCGGACATGACCGACGAGGAACGGCTCCTGGCCCTCGTCGTCACCGTCGCCGGGGGCGTCCCCTCGGCCACCGACCTGATCACCAACGCCGTCATCGGCCTGCTGCGCCACCCGGCGCAGCTGAGGGACGTCCTCGGCGGCGCCGTGCCGTGGCAGGCGGTCGTCGAGGAGACCCTGCGCGCGGACTCCCCCGTCCGGCACATGCCGCTGCGGTACGCCGTGGAGGACATCGACCTCGGCGCGGGCGTGCTGATCCGCCGCGGCGAGCCGATCGTCATGGGCTTCGGCGCGGGCGGCCGCGACCCGCGCAGGCACCCTGACGACACGGACGCCTTCGACGTCCGGCGGCGCGACAAGGACCACGTCGCCTTCGGCCACGGCGTCCACCGTTGCGTCGGCGAACCGCTGGGACGGCTGGAGGCGGAGGCCGCCCTCCCCGACCTGTTCGAACGCTTCCCCGGCCTGCGGCCGGCGGTGCCCCTGGAGGACCTGCGACCCCTGCCCACCTTCGTCTTCAACGGGAGGACGGAGCTGCCGGTCCGCCTCTAGAGCGCGCCCGCCGCGGTCCCCGGCGCACGCGGGCCCGTGGCGACGGATCCCAGCGCAGGCGGACGCCGGTGAGGCGGGCGATGGCCCGCAGGTGCGGGCCCGTGTTGCCGACGTACCAGATCCGCCGGTCCGCGTGCGGCCACGCGTAGGCCGGGACGCCGTCGTCCAGCAGGGCGGTCAGCCGGGGCCCCAGTCTCAACTCCTCTGACAAAGTCACAAACTGACGCGGTAGCATGTGAACCATGAAGGCCACCCTCGTGAAGCGGGCGTTCAAGTTCCGCTTCTATCCGACCAATGCGCAGGCGGCCGAGCTGTCGCGCACGTTCGGTTGCGTGCGGAAGGTCTACAACCTTGCTCTCGCAGCGCGTACCGAGGCGTGGACGCGGCGGGAGCGGGTGAACTACAACCAGACGTCGGCGATGCTGACAACCTGGAAGCAGACCGAGGAACTGGCGTATCTCAACGACGTCTCCTCCGTTCCGCTTCAACAGGCCCTGCGTCACCTGCAGACGGCGTTCACGAACTTCTTCGCCAAGCGGGCCAAGTACCCGCGCCTGAAGTCGCGGAAGAGGTCGAGGAAGTCGGCGGAATACACCACCAGCGCGTTCCGGTTCCGGGACGGCCGGTTGACGCTGGCGAAGATGGCGCAGCCGCTGGACATCGTGTGGTCCCGGCCGCTGCCCGAAGGCGTGGCTCCGTCCACCGTGACCGTGTCCCAGGATCCGGCCGGCCGCTGGTACGTGTCCCTGCTGTGCGAGGACCCATCCGTCGCGCCGCTGCCCGCGGGCGGCAACGCCGTGGGCGTTGATGTCGGCCTGGACCACCTGCTGACCCTGTCCACAGGAGAGAAGGTCACCAACCCGCGACACGAACGCCACGACCGCGCCCGGCTCGCCCTGGCGCAGCGGCGTCTGGCGAAGAAGGCCAAGGGCGACGGGGCCAACCGCCGCAAGGCCCGGCTCAAGGTCGCCAAGATCCACGCCCGCATCGCCGACCGGCGCCGTGACGGGCTGCACAAGCTGACCACCCGACTCGTTCGTGAAAACCAAACGATCGTGATCGAGGACCTGGCCGTGCGCAACATGGCCAAGAACCGGAGCCTGGCCCGCGCCATCAGCGATGCGTCGTGGGCCGAGTTCCGGAGAATGCTGGAGTACAAGGCCACCTGGTACGGGCGGGAAGTGATCGCGGTCGACCGCTTCTTCCCCTCGTCCAGGCTGTGCTCCGCCTGCGGCACCATGCAAGGCAAGATGCCGCTGCACGTGCGCACATGGACGTGCGACTGCGGCACGACCCACGACCGGGACGTGAACGCAGCGAAGAACCTGCTGGCCGTCGGACTGACGGTGTCAGCCTGTGGAGCCGGTGTAAGACCTCAACGGAGAACTCCGGGCGGGCAGCCGGCGACGAAGCAGGAAACCCTACAGCGCGAGCCGTAGGAACCCCCTCCTTTCAAGGAGGGGAGAAGTCAACATGAAGCGCTCCACCTGCAGTTCGGCGACGTCCAGTTCTTCGTGCTGCAGGTAGCCAGCCACGATGCTGGGGTTGTGTGGGCGGTACCAGCGGCCGGGCTCGGGCGGGCGGATGCACTCCAGCAAGAACTCGACACTGGGCGCCCCGGGGGTGCCGGGAGCTCCCGCGCACGTGCGTGACGCGCGGCAGGGTCGTCACGTACGGGCGCGACCCTTTCAGTAGCGTGTAACGCCGCCTCAGGCACGATGGCCCCTCCGGATCACGACCGTACGGCGGCCTCGCGACTGCGCAGGGGCTGTTCCGGCCGGACGGCCTGTGCCGGGGTCGGTGGAGTGTCCTCCGCGGTGGAAGGGGGTTTCGTGGGAACACCCATCCCCGATCTCGTACGGCTGCGTTCCCGGCGCACGGATGCCAGATCGGACGGGGCGGGCCGGGCTGTTTCCACCATACCCGCGACCGGTGCGCCCGGCGGCCCGTGACCTGCGACGACGGGCCGGGCCGGGCCGCGCCGCGGTCAGACGTCCGCCGGGAACCCGGGCCCGCGGGCCGGACCGGAGGCCGCGGCGGTCGCGGTCAGCGGACGGGTGGCGGCGGCCGCCTCCTCGGCGGGCGGTGCCGGCGCCGGCACCACGACGGGAGGCCTGCGGACGACGGCTCCCGAGACGACCGCCAGCAGGGCGAGCACGACCACCCCGGCCCCGTACACCGTCGCCGTGGAGTGCAGACCGAAGGACGGCACGGCGAGCCCGGCCACTACGGCGGGAACGCTCAGGGCCAGGTAGCTCACGACGTAGACCGAGGCGAACAGTTCCGCCCGCTCGGTGGGCTGGGCCAGTGCCGCCAGGGAGCGGAAGGCACCGAGGAAGGCGGCGCCGAAGCCGAACCCGGCGAGACCGGTGCCGAGGAAGAACAGCGCCGTCGAGGGCCCGGCGAGGGCGAGCAGCGTGAGCCCGGTGCCCACGGCGAGCACCGCCGAGCCGCCGGTCATCATCCGCCGCGGCGTCACGTCGCGCACCACCAGCGAGGCGACGGCCGCCACGCCGAAGAGGGTCGTCACCACCAGGCCGCCGACCAGGTGGCTGCCGATGTGCAGCACCCCGGCGGTCAGGGAGGGGCCGAGGGCGAGGTAGAGACCGCCCATCGCCCAGGTGGCGACGAGGCAGGGCGTCGCCGCCAGGAAGGTCCGGCGGGCCTGGACCGGCACGGCCGCCCGGGGCCGCAGCGAGGCCCAGGCCCCCGGGCGCGGGGAGACGGGATCGGGCAGGAACAGCATCAGCGCCGCCAGCACCACGAACACGGCGGTCAGCACGACGAAGACCAGCCGGGTGGGGGCCGGGGCGTACTGCACCAGCAGACCCGCGCCCAGCGCCCCGCCGGCCAGTCCGGTGGCGGGCGCCACGGTGTTCAGCAGGGAGCCGAGGGGCGAGGTGGGCGACGGCTGCAGGTCGATCAGCCCCGCGCTGATGGCCCCGGCGGCCGCGCCCGTCGCCACGCCCTGCAGGATGCGGGCCAGGAACAGCGGTCCGACGCCGTCCGCGGTGAGGAACACGAGCATGGCCGCGGCCTCGACGACCAGCGCCGCCAGGAGCACCGGCCGCCGGCCGACGTGGTCGGACAGCCCTCCGACGGTGAGCAGCGCCACCAGCAGCGCCAGCACGTAGACCGCGAAGACCGTGGTGAGCACGATCGGCGAGAAGCCCCATTGGTGCTGGTAGACCACGTAGAGCGGGGAGGGCGCACTGGAGGCGGCCAGGAAGGCGAGCAGGGTGGCGGCCAGCAGCCAGAAGCCGACCGGACGCGGCATCCGCCTCGCGGTGCGCTGGGTGTGCATATCGGTACTCCCGAACGGTTCCAAAAATATCGAACCATTCGAGGGTAAGCACACACGCGCCGATTGTTCAACTATTATCGAACCATGACTGGAGCCCCCCGGGAGCTGCCGCACCCCGACGCCGCGGACCTGGTGCTGACCGACGTCCTCTTCGCCCTGAGCGACCCCTCACGGCTGGATCTGGTGCGCCGGCTGGCCGACCGTCCCCTGGAGGGGTCGGCCTGCCAGCCCGTCAACGGGGAGATCCCCAAGTCCACGCTCTCCCACCACCTCAAGACGCTCCGCGAGGCCGGGGTCGTCCGCAACGACCCGCACGGCCGGCAGCGCCTGGTCAGTCTGCGCCGCGAGGACCTGGAGCGCCGCTTCCCCGGGTTGATCACCGCCCTCCTCGACGAGCCGGGCGCCGCACCGCCCGGGCCGATCGAGTTCTGACCGGGCGGCTCAGCCGGCCACCGGGGCGGTGCGCGACGCGGGCCGTGCGTCCCGGTAGAAGATGTCGATGTCGACCTCCTCGCCGCCGACGGTGACGGTGTCCCACGGACCGCTGTCCCGCAGGGTGCGCAGCGTCTCGCTCCCGAGCCTGTCCAGCTGCTCCCGCAGGGTGGTGTCGTCCGGCATCCCGGCGATGCGCGGGGCGAGCCGGTCCCGGATCGCGCGGAGCTGCTCCATGAGGGCGTCGAGGTCGGCCTCGCGGTCCGGCTTCCCGGCGGCGGACTCCTCGATGCTCCGCGCGATCTTGTCCTTGATCGCCTGGCCCACCCCGTTCTCGTCCGTGGTGATCATCGCGTTCCAGGCGCGGCTCTTGTGCCGGTACTGGAGCATCGACATCGCCGCCTCGTGCCGTACGAAGTCCGCGTCGCGCAACGGCCTGCCGCGCCAGGTGCCGCTGAGCGTACGGGCGAGCGAGACGGCCGAGGCCAGGCCGCTGTTCAGGCCGCGCCCGGGCCAGAAGTGGATGGCGTTGGCGGCGTCCCCGAGCAGGAACCCGTACGTCCCCGGGGTGGCCGCGGTCGCCGGGTGGAGGCGCGCCGTGAAACGCGGCCGCTGCACCATGTCCAGCCGGAAGGCGGTGATCGCGGTCAGGTCCTGCTCGTCGACGTCGAAGAGCGTCAGGCCCTCCTTGACGCGCTGCCAGAGCGCCGAACCCTTGATGAGGGCGGGCAGGAAGAACGTGCTGTGGGTGGAGCAGTGGAAGTCCCCGTGGCCGTCGCGGCTCATCACGCAGGGGCGGGAGGCGATGCACTGCTCGAAGACCTGCCGCACGGGGTCGATCCCGACGACCTCCCGCGCCTCGGCGTCGGTCAGACGCATGTTCAGGAAACCCTCCCCGCGCAGGGAGTTGAGGAGGAAGCGATTCTGCGCGACGGTCAGCAGGACCGTCATGGGGTCGGAGAGCCCCGACTTCACGCGCAGGCCCAGCACCACGTCCTGGAGGTGCTCGCCGTCGAGCGAGTAGATGGACGTGTCGGCGGTCCCGAACCTGGCGGCGAAGTGCTCGCGCGTGCGGGACCGGCCGCCCTCGCAGATCGCCAGGACGTGGTCCTGGGCCACCGTTTCCTGCCGCTCCGCCGCGTCGAACCGGGCGGGCACCAGGCGGATGCGGTCGCGCTTGGCGTTGGCGAGGTCCAGCAGCGTGTCCTCGACGTAGGCGATGCGTATGTTGCGCGGGTTGAAACCGCGGATCGAGTCGGGCCCCGCGGGCCACATCTCGGTGTACGTGCCCTCGGTGAACAGCCGGTCCTGCACCTCCTCGGGCAGGTTCAGGTACTGCCGGCTCTGCACCGTCACGACCTGCTGCCGGCGGACGTTGCCCTGGCCCTCGTCCTTCCAGACGACGCGGTCCCCGTCCTGCGCCCAGCGGGCGTCGTAGACGGTGACGGAGACCCGCCGGCCCATCAGGTTCTCCAGCAGGAGCGCGAACGCGAGCCCCACCGGGCCGCCGCCCGCCACCGTCACCTTCAGCACCGGCCCGGGTTCCTCAGGTTCCGCCGGCGGCATCAGCGCCTCCAGCAGGGAGAGGTCCAGGATGGTCTCCA
Organism: Streptomyces sp. NPDC059718; assembly: GCF_042733315.1. Classification (NCBI taxonomy): domain Bacteria; kingdom Bacillati; phylum Actinomycetota; class Actinomycetes; order Kitasatosporales; family Streptomycetaceae; genus Streptomyces; species Streptomyces sp. NPDC059718. Next base: position 89,018 of record NZ_JBHWGA010000027.1, on the reverse strand, counting down.
TCGCGTCGGCGGCCTCGAAGCCGAAGGTCTCGTCGCCGATGGAGATCTCGTCGCCCGGCTGCAGAACGTGCGACGTCACGCGCTCCCCGTTGACCCGCGTCCCGTTGCTGCTCGCCCGGTCGTAGAGCACGAACCCGTGGCCCTCGCGGCGCACCTCCGCGTGCAGACGGGAGACGCTGACGCTGGCGATCACCACCGTGTTCCCGGCCTTGCGCCCGAACGTCAGGGGCTTGTCGCCGATCCCGAACCTCTCCCCTGCCAACGAGCCTCGACGCCCGACTATCTCAGGAGGCATTGGTCCCTCATCTCCACGTGTCAACGAACCCCGGGGAACGCACGCGCACAGTCCCTGGCTGCCCAACCCGCCCACCATGGGAAACACCCCCGGCACAAGACGGCGCGGAACCACCCCCCGCGCGGCCGTCACCTACGACCACCGGGCCCTGCCACCTCCGTCATCCGTCGGATTGACGGGCCCCGGGAACGCACCCGGCGGCCGTCAGCCGGCGCCGCCGGTGCTCCGTGGCGACCGTGCGACCGGGGCTCCATCCGGCCGCGCGTCCGTGCCGACCGCGACCGCGTTCGCGGCGACGATCACGAACGTGGCGAGCCAGGCGGCCGGGTCGAGGTGCTGGTCGAGGACGACCAGGCCGACGAGCGCGGCAAAGACCGGGTTCACGCTCATGAAGACGCCGAAGAAGTGCGCCGGGACCCGGCGGAGCGCCAGCAGGTCGGACAGGAACGGTACGGCGGAGGAGAGGATCCCGGCGGTCACGGCGCAGGCCAGGGCGGTGAGGGTGGGCGGACGCCACCACAGGGCCAGCGCGCCGGCGGGCAGGTAGGCGGCGCCGGAGACGGCAGCGGCGGCGGCCGGGCCCTGCAGCCCGGGCAGCCGTCCGCCGACGACGCGGTTGAGCACGATGTAGCAGGCCCAGCAGGCCGCGGCGAGCAGCGCGAGCCCGATGCCCGGGTAGTCGGTGGAGGGCTGGGGGCGGGTCAGGACGACCACGGCGGCCGCGACGGCCAGCGCGCACAGCACGTGCGTGCGGCGGCGCGAGCCGATCAGGGCCACGGCCAGCGGCCCGAGGAACTCCAGGGTGACGGCGAGCCCCAGGCCGATGCGGTCGACGGCGGTGTAGAGGGAGAGGTTCATCGCCGCGAACACCACCGCCAGGGCGAGGACCGGGCGCCACTGCGCGGCGGTGAAGGCCCGCATCCGGGGCCGGCCCGCCCCGCACAGCACCGCCGCGGCCACCCACTGGCGGACCGCCACCACGCCCAGTGGCCCGATCACGGGGAAGGCCAGGGCGGCGACGGAGGCGCCGACCTGGTTGGACAGGCCGCTGCCCAGCATCAGCGCCACTCCGCCGAAGCGTCCCGCGGCCCCGGCCCCCGCCGCGGCGGCCGGCGCGACGTCGCCGGAGGTCTCCATCGTCATGCGGGCCACTGTCCCGCCGCGGGTGGCCATACGCGAAATGCATACGACGCACCATCGATACGCTGGACGCATGGACGAGCACCGTGGAGGAGCGGCCGCACTCGAGCTCCGGCACCTGCGCTGCCTGGTCGCCATCCTCGACGCGGGCAGCTTCACCGACGCCGCCATCGACCTCGGGATCTCCCAGGCGGCGGTCTCCCGCAACCTGCTGGCGCTGGAGCGCGTCCTCGGGGTGCGACTGCTGCACCGCACCAGCCGCGCGGTCGCCCCGACCACCGCGGGCGTGCAGGTCCTCGCCCGCGCCCGGGTCCTGTTGGGCGGTGTCGACGAGCTCGTCAGGGAGGCCACGATCGGTCACACCCGCCTGCACATCGGCCACGCCTGGTCCGCCTTCGGCCGCCGCACCACCGAGTTCCAGCGCGTCTGGCGCGACCGCCACCCCGGCGTGGAGCTCCAGCTCATCCGCCACAACACCCCCACCGCCGGTCTTGCCGAGGGCCTCTGCGACCTCGCGGTCGTCCGCGCCCCCATCGACCTGGACCGCTGGTCCCACGCGCTCGTCGGTCACGAACCGCGCTACGTGGCCCTCGCCGCGGACGACCCTTGGGCGCGACGGCGCAGCGTCCGGCTCGCCGAGATCGCCGCCCGCACGCTGGTCGTCGACCGGCGGACCGGCACGACCAGCCCCGACCTGTGGCCCGAGGACGACCGGCCGGCCGTCGAGTACACCCACGACATCGACGACTGGCTCGCCGCGATCGCCACCGGCCGCCGCGTCGGGGTCACCCCGCGCTCCACCTCCGCCCAGTACCGCCGCGACGGCATCGTGTACCGCCCGCTGCGGGACGCCGCCCCCGTCGCCGTGCACCTCATCTGGCGTCGCCACGACCCGCACCCGGCCACCCACGCGGCCGTCGCGCTGGCCATGGAGTTGTACCGGGCCGACGACCGCCGGGCCTAGCCGGGGCCGCGGGCCCCACAACCTGTGGCCAGGGGTCGTGCCGCGTCATCCGTTCGGAGCATCGGGGCGGCGGGGCCGCGGCCCTCGTCGCGACCTCGCGGCGGCGGCGTGAGCAGGAGTGGGACGGGCGGCGGCGGTTCACTCGATTTGCGTACGACACGGCCGGGAGGACGATAACGGACGGAGCCCGTTTCATCCGGTCCGGTCGGCGGACCACCGTCCCCCGACCGTTGTTCGCGCCACCGCCGGCGCGACGGCCGCACGGAAGGGAGCAGCCGTGTTGATATCCGCCGTGCTCGTCCCGCTGATCATGCTCGCCGCCGTCCTGGCGCCCAACTGGTACCAGGCGTGGAAGACGTACTGCGAATCGGTCAGGCTGCCCGTGTCCCCTCCGGAGGCTTCCGAAGCGGTGGGTGGCCGCCGCAGCCGGTGGTCGGCGGAACTCGCCCGGCTGCGGAGCCGCTGGACGCAGGACTGAGGGGCCGCGTCCCGCCTCGGTCCTGGTGCGCGGACGCGGTCCCGCCCCGGGCTGAACCCGGGGCGGGACCGCGTCGGGCGGCAGGGGCAGTGCCGGGTGCGGTCACGCGCGGGGCGTCATGAACTCCGCTGGCTCCAGGGCGCGTTCGACGATGCGGGTGTCGCCGATCCAGCCGTAGAAGCCCTGCCCGAACTGCTCCGCGAACTGCGTCCCCCCGATGACGAAGGGCTTGCCCAACGTCTCGATGCCGGTGGCCGGCTGGGACGGGTTGCGGGCGATCTTCGAGCCGTCGACGTACATCACCGTGCGACGGCCGTCGTTGACGACCGCGATGTGGGTCCAGCGGCCGACGGGCAGGGCGTGGCTCCACGAGGTCGGGTCGGCGTCCTGGACGTCCGGGTAGAGGACGAACTGCAGGAACCGCTCGGGCGTGACGTTGAGGCTGCACGTGGGCTCGTCGGTCGACCAGCCCGTGGTCTTCCCGGCGTCGCCGTTGCGGCCCTCCCAGCTGAGGATGCCCATCCAGGCGTGGTCACCGTCGAAGGGCTCGGGAAGCCTGATGAAGGTCTCGATGGTGAAGCCCTTGCGGAACTTCATGCTGTTGAGCGGCGCAGTGGCCTTCGTGGTGAGGACCGCGCCCCGGTCGGGGCCCTTGCCGCCGTCGAACCGCAGGCTGGCGTGGGCCGGCTGGCCGGTGTGGTGCTCCGCCGACCAGGTGAGGACCTCGGCGGCGCTGTCGTGCAGGAGCCGCACCGCCAGGTCGTTGCCGTTGCCGCTCAGGTCGCGCGCCACGGTGCCCGCGGCGACGGTGGAACCGGGGCGGCCCGCGCCGGCCAGGCCCTCGGCGTCGAAACGCCAGTACGCCACCGTGCCCTTGGGCATCACGCGGTGCGCGGGACGGGGCTTCGGCGGGATCACCTGGTCGAAGCCGCGGAAGCGCTCGGCGAAGTCGATCGCGAGGCTGAACCGGTCCACGTCGCCGGTCAGTTCGATGGTCTCCGCTTCCAGCGGCGTCCGCTTGGCGGGGTCGCGGGCGAGGAACCAGGGGGAGAAGGTCTCCACGTCGACGACGTTGCGCACCGTGTCGAAGGCGTAGAGCCGGACCATGCCGGCGCCGCCGTAGTAGCGGTCCTGGTAGTTGGTGATGTGGACGTGCACGTCGTGGCCAGCGTCGTTGGTGAGCACGGTCCGGCCGGGCGGCCAGTAGTGGCCGCCCAGCGCGAGGAAGATCTGGTCGTTGCCGCGGATGATGCGGTCCCACAGGCGCTGCCCGTTGTCGGACAGGTGCGCCTCGCCGTCGTCCTCGGCCCAGGCGATGTCGTGCGTGGTGAGGACGGCGGGCAGGGTCGGGTGGGCGTCGAGGACGCCCTGCGCCCACGCCAGGCCCTTGTCCGAGGCACGCCAGTCCAGGGCGAGCACCAGCCACTCGCGGCCGGCCGCGCGCAGCACGTGGTAGCTGTTGTAGCCGTCGGGCGAGGAGCCGCCGAACGTCGGCATGGCGGTGAACCGCTTCGGCCCGAACGCCCGCAGGTACGCGGTGTCGCCCCGCTGGTCGTCGGTGCCGCCGTTGATGTCGTGGTTGCCCGCGAGGACGCTGTACGGGACCTTGCCGTGGATGGTGCGGAAGGTGTCGGCGGCGAGCTCGATCTCCTGCTCGGTGCCGTGCTCGGTGACGTCGCCGAGGTGGGTCATGAACGCGATGTTCACCTCCTCGCGCTCCGCCACCAGGTAGCGGAAGGTCGCCTTCAGCGGCTCGGGGTCGGCGCTGTCGGCGTCGAAGAGGTACTGCGTGTCGGGCAGCACGGCCAGGGCGAAGCGGGGGCTCTCCTCGTCGAAGCCACGGTCCCGGGAGCCGGCCGTGCCGGGGTCCTGGTGCCGGGGCGCGGCCTGCGCCGTGCCGGTGCCGAGGACCGACGCCGCGGCGCCCACCGCGGGCACGGCGACCGCCGCCTGCAGCAGCGATCGGCGTCCCGGGCTGGGATGGCGGGGATTGCTCATGTACGTCTCCGTGCTGGGGGGAACTGCTGTCAGCACGGATCGTGCGCGGCCCGGGCGAGGGCCCGGCAAAGCGATCTTGAACATCCGGCACCCTGAGCCGGTCCGGACCACCAACTTGTTCTCGGATGCGACCCCCGCTCCGGGCGCCCACGGCCGGTGGGCGGCTCGGCCTGTCAGAGGCGGACGACGACCACGGCCGTGTCGTCGGTGCCGGCGCTCAGGGCGATCAGGGTGTCCGCCAGGTCCTCGGGGCCCTGCCGGCGGTGTTCGGCGAGCCGCTCGGCGAGGCGCCGCAGGCCGAGGTCGATGTCCTCCCCGCGGCGTTCGATCAGCCCGTCGGTGTACAGGACGAGGGTGGAGCCGTCCACGTAGGTGGTGGTGGCCTGGGGGCGGGGGGTGTGGTCGGAGGCGGCACCCAGCGGTGGGTCGGTCGCCCGGTCCAGGAAGCGCACGGTGCCGTCGGGGCCGGCCAGGGCCGGCGGCGGGTGGCCGGCACTGCTGTACGTGATGCGGTGGCCGGATCGGGCGACCACGGTCTGCACCGCGGTGGTCGACAGGGCCCCGTCGACGGAGCGGGCGTACAGGTCCAGCCCGTCGAGCGCCTTCGCGGGGCCGTCCACGACGCGGATCGCGGCACTGAGGGCGCTGCGCAGCTGGCCCATGACCCCGGCCGCGGCCAGACCGTGGCCGACGACGTCCCCGACCGCCACGGCGTCGTCACCGGAGGGCAGTTGGGTCACGTCGTACCAGTCACCGCAGACGCCCAGGGCGTGGACCGCGGGCCGGTAGCGGACCGCTGCCCGGTGGTGGGCCAGTGCTTGCGGGGCGGGCAGCATCGCCTCCTGGAGGGCGAGGGCGACCTCGCGTTCGCGTGCGTGGGACTGGCGCAGCCGCTCGTTGACCTGCCGCAGCTCACGGGAGCGGGCGTACAGGTCGGCCTCCATCTGCAGGCGCCGGTCGTCGACGGCGGGACCGCCGGAGCGCACGAGGTCGGTGAGCTCGGCGAGCCGGTGCACGAGCAGGACGACGCGTCCTGCGGCGTCCAGGACGGGGGCGTTGATGGGGCTCCAGTAACGCTCGGCGAACTCCCCCGGCCGGTCCGGGTCCTCGACGTCGTAGCGCATGGGACCGGCGGCGTCCGGGGCGCCCGTCTCCACCACGCGGCGCATCGACGCCTCCATGTCCCCGCGGCCGGCACCGTGCGGGTCGTCGGGGTTGTCGGGGTAGGCGTCGAAGACGTAGCGGCCGACGAGCTGGTCCCGGCGACGGTCGAACAGCCGCCGGTAGGACGCGTTCGCGTCCACGATGACCAGCGCGAGGTCCAGCACCAGCATCGCGCTGGGTGACGCCTCGAAGACGGCCTGGTAGTCGATCCCCGGTCCACTCACCGCGCTTCCCGCACCCGTTCCCGGCCGGCCGGGCATCCCCGGTCGCTCCTCCCCCAGTATGCGCTCCGGCCGGTGGGTCACGGCTCGTCGGGGAAGTCGGCCACGACGCGGTTGAACGGGGCCGGGTTCTCCCGGAACATGAGGTGGCTGCCGCCTTCGGCTGCGGAGAAGGCGCGTGCCCGCGCACCGGGGATGAGGGAGGCGACCCACTCGCTCGTGCCGGGCGGGAAGATGCTCGGTTCGCCGCCGATGACGAGGGTGGGGACGTCGATCCGCGACAGGACGTCCCGCCAGTCGCCCCCGTAGTGGTCCAGGTGCAGCGCGGCGCCGTGCCCGCGGCGGGAGGAGCCGGTTCTGCTCCACGAGCCAGTCCACGTCCGCGTCCGGGAGGGACGGGCCGTGCAGCATGCCGACGACGACGGCACGTGACGTGGCGGCGGCGCTGTCGGGCGTACCGCGCAGTCCGGCGGCGATGCCCAGGGCCGTCTCCGGGGTGAACACCGCCGACGGCGGCGCCTCCTCTCCGGCGCCGGCCAGCGCCGAGGAGACCACGGGCGGCTGGTCCACCAGGACCAGGCGGGAGATCCGGTCGCCGCGGAAGAGGTCCCGGTGGCACCAGAGCACCGCGCAGCCCACGGAGTGGCCGAGCACTGCGACCTGCCGCAGGGCCAGGGCCTCCAGGAGGTTGTGCAGGCCCATCGCCGGCCGGGCGATCCGGTAGCCGTGGGCGGGTCCCGCGGACCGGCCGTGGCCGCGGTGGTCCGGCGCGATCACGCGGCGGCGGTCGCTCAGCCCGTCGATCTGCGGGCCGAACTCGGCGGCGCTCTGCGCGAAACCCGGGACGAGGACGAGCGGCTCCCCGGCGCCCTCCTCCGTGTAGCGCAGGCGCACTCCGTCGTCGGTGACCACCTCGCCCTCGCGGCGTTCCGCGGGCGGGCGGCCGGTCGTCGCGTCGTCCATGGCACCTCGTGCGCCGCGTGGGCGGCGCCCTTCCCATGCCGGCGACGGGCACCGAAGGAGGTATGAAGGGAACCATGACCTTGCCATTCAGTGTGCTGACGCATCTGGAGTGCGCGCGGTGCGGCCGCCGCCACGACGCCGACCGGGTGCAGAACCTGTGCGCGTGCGGATCCCCGCTCCTCGCCCGCTACGACCTGGACCGGGTCCGGGACTCCCTCACGCCCGCGGACCTCGCGGGCCGCCCGCAGAACCTGTGGCGCTACCACGAACTGCTGCCCGTACGCGATCCGGCACACGTCGTCACCCTCGGCGAGGGCATGACGCCCCTGGTGCCGCTGCCGCGGTACGGCGCGGCGATCGGCGTGCCGGGACTGGTGATGAAGGACGAGGGGCTGATACCCACGGGCAGCTTCAAGGCGCGGGGCGCGGCCGTCGGCGTGGCCAGGGCCCTCGAACTGGGCGCACGCGGGATCGCCATGCCCACCAACGGCAACGCGGGGGCGGCGTGGGCGGCCTACGCCGCGCGGGCGGGCCTGGAGGCGCTCGTCGCGATGCCGGCTAACGCGCCGTCGATCCCCCGGGCCGAGTGCGCTGCCGCCGGGGCCGAGCTGTACCTGGTGAACGGCCTGATCGGCGACGCGGGCCGGCTGGTGGCGGAGAAGATCGCCGCCGAGCCCGGTGTCTGGATGGACGCGGCGACGCTGAAGGAGCCGTACCGCATCGAGGGCAAGAAGACCATGGGCCTGGAGATCGCCGAGCAGCTCGGCTGGCGCGCGCCGGACGTCATCGTCTACCCCACCGGCGGCGGAGTCGGTCTCATCGGCATCCACAAGGCCCTGGTCGAACTGCGGGCCCTGGGGTGGCTGCAGGGGCCGATGCCGCGGCTGGTGAGCGTGCAGGCCTCCGGCTGCGCCCCCATCGTGCGCGCCTTCGAGAAGGGCGAGCGCACCAGTGAGCCGTGGCAGGACGCGCGCACGGTCGCGTTCGGCATCACCGTGCCCAAGGCGCTGGGCGACTTCCTCGTCCTGGACGCGCTGTACGAGACCGACGGCCGGGCCGTCGCCGTCGACGACGAGGAACTGCTCGCCGACCGCGACAGGTGCGCCGCCGCCGACGGTGCCCTGCTGTGCCCGGAGGGCGCGGCGACGCTGTCGGCGGTGCGGGTCCTGCGCGAGCAGGGCTGGCTGTCCGGCGACGAGGAGGTGGTGGTGCTGAACACCGGGGCGGCCGCCAAGTACCCGGAGACCTTCCGGGTCGACCCGCCGGTCCTGGAGCTCACCGACCGCATCCCGTAAGTCCTCGCCGCCGCCGGGCGTCCCCGCCCGGCGGCGTCCGGCGCGCGCCACGGCGGTCGTGACGGGGCGTCAGCCTTCCGGCGCCGGGGCGGGCTCCCCCGCGGCACCCGGGGTGGTGGGCATCCAGACGCGCATGGTGGAGGGCCCGCGGCTCGCCCAGGTGAGGTACGGCACCAGTGTCAGCTCCGTGCGCTCACCGGCCGGGACCGGGGGGCGGTCGTGCGCGTAGGGCCACCACCCCGTGGCGTGCGCAGCGGTCAGCTCACCCGCGACGACCACCCGGTCGTCCTCCCCGTCGCGCGGCGGGACGGAGGGGTCCACGGCGACGGCGTCGACGTCGCGGCCGTCCGGCAGGTCGGGGGACTCGACGCAGTAGACCACGGGCCCGCGCTCCAGGGCGATCGCGCCCCGTACCGCGTCGACCCGCGGATCGGGGTGCACCCACCGGGGGGCGACGGGGAGTTCGAGGCGGACCTCGTCGCCGGGGCACAGCGTCCCCGGGACGACGGCCATGCCGGACGGTACGGGCCGGCGCTGTCCGTCGGGGGTCACGAGCCGGGCCCCGGCGCCCGCCCAGCCGGGCACGCGCAGGGACAGGCTCCACCGCGCCGCGGGCGCCTCGTCGACGGTGACGGCGACCGTGCCGTCCGCGGGGTAGCCGGTCCGCACGCGCAGCGCGAGGCGTTCGCCGCCGGCCGTGCGGGTGGTGATCTCGGCGTCGGCGTACTGGTACAGCTGCAGCCCGTCGGCGTCCGCGGTGGCGACGTAGCCGTCGAGCGCGGCCAAGGTGCGCGCCACGTTCGGCAGGCAGCAGGAGACGGCGAACCAAGGGGCGCGCAGGCCGGATTCGGGGCGCGGGCGGTCACTGTCGTGCGGGGGGACGGTCCGGCGCACGCGCTGGTGGAGGGTGTTGGCGTAGAAGAATGAGCGGCCGTCGTCCGCGGGCGAGGTGGCGATGACGTTGTAGAGGGTGCGTTCGGCGAGGTCGGCGTAGCGGGGGTCACCGGTCGCCAGCAGGAGGCGCCAGCTGAGCATGACCGAGGCGACGGAGGCGCAGGTCTCGGAGTAGGCGCGGTCCGGGGGCAGGACGAAGTCCTCGCCGAACCCCTCGTCGCTGTGGTGGGAGCCCATGCCCCCGGTGAGGTAGGTGCGGCGGGCGGTGGCGTGCTCCCACTGCCGGACGACGGCGGAGAGCAGTGCGTCGTCGCCGGTCTCGACGGCCACGTCGACGGCGCCGGACGCCAGGTACAGGGCCCGGACGGCGTGCCCGTGCAGGGTGTGCGCCCGCCGTACGGGGACGTCGTCCTGGAAGTACCCGGGGCCGAACTCGCCCTCTGCCAGGCTGCCGTGGCCGCGGCGGTCGAGGAAGAGGGCGGCCTGGTCGAGGTAGCGGCGTTCGCCCGTGGCACGGTGGAGTTCGGCCAGCGCGGTCTCGATCTCGGGGTGCCCGCACAGACCGGGGTTGGCGCCCCCGGGTCCGAAGACGTGGCAGATGTGGTCGGCGGCGCGGATCGCCGCCTTGGCCAGCGCGCCGTCGCCGCGGGTGCGCAGCTGGGCCACGCCGGCCTGGATGAGGTGGCCGGAGCAGTAGAGCTCGTGGCCCCATTCGAGGTCGCTGTAGCGCGGTGGCCGGCCGGGGTGCCCGAAGGCCGTGTTCAGGTAGCCGTCGGCCTCCTGGGCGGCGACGACGGTGTCGGTGAGTTCGTCGACGGCGGCGTCGAGGGCGCTGCCGGGGGTGCGGGCCGCCTCCCACACCATGGCCTCGAGGAGCTTGTAGACCTCGGAGTCGGAGAACTCCCGTCCCCGGCGGCGTTCGCCGAGGGGGCCGCCCTTCGCGGCGACGCGGAAGTTGTCGATCCAGCCGACGCGTTCCATCCACTGCCGGCAGTGTTCGAGGGTGGCGGAGGCGTTGACCTGCTGGCGTCGGGCCCAGAAGCCGCCGGTGATGCGGACTTCACCGAGGCCGAGAGGACGTCGGCTGCCGTGGGTGGGCAGCACGGGAGCCGGGATCGGCTGTGTCATGGGGTCTCTTTCGGTCGTGGAGCCGGGGCGGGGTCAGCCTTTGAGCGCGCCGGACATGAAGCCGCGGATGTAGTGCCGCTGCAGGAGCAGGAAGAGCACGAGGCAGGGCAGGGCCAGGAAGACGACCCCCGCCTCGGTCGTCCCGTAGTCGATGGCCCCCATGGACCGCTGGCGCAGGTTGGCGATGGCCAGGGGCAGCGGCGCCTTGGCGCTGTCGGAGATCAGGATCAGCGGGGCGATGAAGTCGTTCCACGCGGCGAGGAAGGCGAACAGCCCCACGGTGACCAGGCCGGGCCACACCGCGGGCAGGAGGATGCGGACCAGGGCCTTGGCCGTGCCGCAGCCGTCGACGAGCGCGGACTCCTCGAGTTCGTGCGGTACCGACTCGAAGGAGATCCGCATCATGAAGGTGGCGAACGGGAGTTGGTACACCGTCAGCACCAGGCTCAGCCCGAACAGCGAGTTCTGCAGGCCCAGGTCGCCCAGCAGCACGTACAGCGGGATCAGCAGGGTGGCGTACGGGACCATGAGGATGGCGAGGGTGAGCAGGAACAGGGCGTTCTTCCCGGGGAAGGTGAAGCGGGCGAAGGCGTAGCCGCCCATGAGGGAGACGAGCAGGGTGAGGGCCACCGTCAGCAACGAGACGAGGGTGGAGTTCCACAGGTACTGCGCCAGTCCCGCGTCGTAGTGCAGGAGCGAGCGGTAGTTGCCGAGCCCGTAGCCCGACTGCTGCGCGGTGCCGGGCTGCCCGCTGACGGAGGCCCAGGCGCTCCAGGCCAGCGGGAACAGGAAGAGCGCGGCCAGCCCTCCGACGAGGACGTGGTGGGGGGTGCGGCCGAGGCCGTGGGGTTTCATGGCGGGTCCCTGTCCGCTAGGTGTCCGTGCCGCGCAGTCCGCGGAACTGGGCGACGTTGAGGATCAGCAGCACGGCCAGCACGACGACGGACAGCGCGGCCGCGGCCCCGAGATCGAGCCGCTGGAACGCCTCCCGGTAGATCAGGGAGACCACCGTCATGGTGCTGTTGTCGGGTCCGCCCTTGGTGAGGATGAAGAACTGGTCGAAGGCGAGCAGTGAGCCGGTGACCGACAGCAGCAGCGTCAGCGCCAGGGAGGGCCGCAGCAGCGGGAGGGTGATGCTGCGGAAGGTCTGCCAGCGTCCGGCGCCGTCCATCCGCGCCGCCTCGTAGACGTCCTGCGGGATGCGCTGCAGTCCGACCAGCAGGATCAGCATGTAGAAGCCGGCGTACTTCCAGACGATGAGGGCGACGGTGGACCACAGGGCGGCGGTCGGGGTGCCGAGGAAGGAGACCGGCCCGTCGACGAGGCCGACCTTCTCGAGCAGCGGGCTGATCGGGCCGACGTTGGGGCTGTACATGCCGAGGAACAGCAGCGACGCGGAGGCCAGCCCGAGTGCGCTGGGCAGGAAGAAGACGGTGCGGAAGAGCCCGGTCCCGGGGCGGGTCTCCTGGACCAGCAGGGCGAGCAGGAGGGCGAGTCCGAGCAGCAGGACCGTGACGAGCGCGGTGTAGGTGAGGGTGAAGCGGACGGCGGGCCACAGCAGGTCGTCGCCGGCGGCCTCGGTGAAGTTGTCCGGCGCGTTGAGGCCCCGGTTCCCGGCCAGCAGCGGCCAGTCGCTCAGGGATATCCGGCCGACCAGGACCAGCGGCACCACGAAGAAGACCACGACGAACAGGGCGGTCGGCGCCGCGTAGCCGATGCCCTGTGCCGGGCGGGTCCGCCACCAGGGCACGCGGTGGACGGGGCGGGCCTTCCCGGTCCCGGACGGGGACCGGGAAGGCGGCTCCCCGCCGGGCGCCGGGGAGCCGGAGCCGCGCGATCGCGCGAGCAGCATGTCGGTCAGTCCTTCAGGGACTCGGTGATGGCCTTGTTGTCCGCGTCGACCTTCGACGGGTCACCGAACACGGCGTCCCGCATCAGGGCCAGCCACGGCCCGTTGGGGTCGTTGAAGGTCTGGCCGAACTTCTCGGCGAAGGGCGTCGTGCCCTTGGCCACCAGGGTGTTGATCACCACCTGGCGGGGGTCTGCCTTGGCGTACTTGTTCTCCGCCAGGTCGGTGCGGGCGACGATGTCCTTGTGGGCGGCGAGCACCTCGACCTGGGCCTCGTCGCCGAGCGACCACGCGAGGAAGTTCCAGGCCTGGCCGGCCTTCTTGCTCGTGGCCGAGATGCCGAGCGAGTCACCGCCGACGAACGTCGACTGCCCGCCGTCCGGGCCGGGGATGGCGGCGACGCCGAAGTCCAGGTCCCCCGGCATCAGGCCGAGGGTGGTGGACGGCATCGGCATCACGCCGATGGTGCCCTTGGGGAACAGGCCGGTCCAGGTGGCGCCGGTCTCCTCGGCGGCGCCGGGGGCGGTGATGCCGTCCTCGGCCCAGCCGCGGTAGGTCGCGTAGACCTCCTTCGCCACGGGCGAGTCCAGGGTGGCGGCGGTGCCGTCCTCGTTCATGACCTCCTCCCCCGCGGCCCAGATCGACGGCCACCAGGTGAAGACCCCGCAGCCGCCGCAGTTGCCGCCGAAGAAGGTGCCGTTGACGTCGCCGCCCAGCTTGTCGACGGCGCGGGCCTGTTCGTCCCACTCCTTCAGCGTCGTCGGCGGCTTCTCCGGGTCCAGCCCCGCCTTCTTGTACAGGGTCTTGTTGTAGAAGAGCACGGAGGAGTCGATGGTGTGGGGCACGGTGTACTTGCGGCCGTCGAGCGTGCCGGCCGCCATGTGCGCGGGCGCCAGGTCCTTGCCGTACGGCAGGGCGTCGAGGCGGTCGGTGATGTCGGCGTACAGGCCGCTGGCGGTGTAGTTCGGCACGAACACCACGTCGGAGGCGAGGATGTCGGGCAGCGACTTGGAGCCGGCCGCGGCGCCCACCTTCGCCTGGTAGTCGTCGGTGGGGATGACCGTCAGCTTCACCTTGTTCCGGTGGGACTTGTTGTAGGCCCCGACCAGGGCCTGGCTCTGCTGCTGCGTGGCGGCGCGCGTCCACATCGTCAGGGTGGCGCCGTCGTCGGGGCCCATGACCCCGCCCTTGTCCTCGGTCGAGCCGCTCCCGCCGGAGCCGCAGGCCGCGAGCGCGGTCGTGACGGTGAGCAGCCCCACGGCCGCGGCCAGGACCCGGTGGCGCCTTCGTCTCCGTACGTCGGTGGTGTTCATGTCTCGCTCCTTGCTCGGAGGGCCTGGCCATGTCGAAGGGGCGGCGCCGGCCGCCTAAACGCACCGAAAACGTTTTCCGTAAAGTTAGAAGCGGCACCCGTGGGCGTCAACCACCCTGCACGCATCACGGAAAAAGACTTTCGAGTAGCCTTTCCCCCACCTGCGGGCGCCGTCCCGCGGGCCCGCGACGGGCACGAGGAGGGATGCAGCCATGGTTCAGCCGGCCGAACACACCGCAGGCCGACCCGCGACGCTCAACGACGTGGCGCGGCTGGCCGGGGTCTCCCCGGCCACGGCCTCCAAGGCGCTCAACGGCCGCAGCCAGGTGCGCGAGCAGACCCGGCAGCGCGTCATCGAGGCGGCCGAGCAGCTGTCGTTCCGGCCCAACCCCGTGGCCCGCAGCCTGCAGGCCGGACCGACCCGCACCGTCGGGCTGCTCACCGGAGACCTCGAGGGACGCTTCAGCATCCCGATCCTGATGGGCGCCGAAGACGCTTTCGGCGCGGGTGAGCTCGCCGTCCTGCTGTGCGACGCGCGCGGCGACGCGATCCGCGAACGGCACCACGTCCGGGCCCTGCTGGACCGCCGCGTCGACGGGCTGATCGTGGTCGGCGCCCGTACCGACCCGCGCCCCTCGCTCGGGCGCGGGCTGCCCGTGCCGGTGGTGTACGCGTACGCGCCGTCCGAGGACCCGGACGACCTGTCGATCGTCCCCGACAACGTCGACGCCGGGCGGACCGCGGCCCGCCACCTGCTGGCCTGCGGCCGCAGCCGCATCGCCCACATCTCGGGCGACCCGACCTACGCCGCGGGCCGCGACCGCGTGCGGGGCGCGTTGGAGGTGCTCGCCGGCGCGGGCGTCCCGCCGGTGGGCGAGGCCCGCTTCGGCGAGTGGTCCGAGGGCTGGGGCCGCGCGGCGACCGTCATGCTCCTCGACCAGCACCCCGAGGTCGACGCCATCGTGTGCGGCAACGACCAGATCGCCCGCGGCGCGATCGACATCCTGCGGGAGCGGGGACGCACGGTGCCGGACGACGTCGCGGTCATGGGCTTCGACGACTGGAAGGTCATCACCACCGCCTCCCGCCCTCCGCTCACCAGCGTCGACATGCAGCTGGAGCACCTCGGCCGGGTGGCCGCCCGCGCCCTGTCCGCGGCCATCGCCGGGCAGCGGCGCTCCGGGACCGAGCCGCAGCCGTGCCGCCTGGTGATCCGCGGCTCCACGGCGCCGCTGGGGTAGGCCGTGTCGTCACATGCCCTCCCCCAGCTCCGCTGGGAGGTGCCCCCACCGCCCGGCGGCCGGGACGGTCACAGGGGGCGGGGCTCCTCGTACGGGATGCGGTTCAGGTGCCGGATCTCGCCGAGCGTGCCCCACTCGTCGGCGCCGAGTTTGGTGAGCGGCCGCAGCAGCGGGGCGCTCGGGCGGCCGTCCGCCAGGACCTCCCGGTCCGCGACGGCGTGCACCACCCGCCCGAAGACCAGCGTCGAATTGCCCATCCGCAAGGTGGTGTGCGAGCGGCACTCCAGGGCGACCGGCGAGGCCACCACCCTGGGCGGACGCACCCTCAGGCTAGGTTCGCGCTCGATGCCCGCGTGGTCGAACTCGCTGACGTGCCGCGGGAAGTCGGTGGCCGTGACGTTGACCAGCGGCATCAGGGCCTCGGAGGCGAAGTTCACCACGAACTCCCCGGTGTCCTCGACGTTGCGCAGCGAGTCCTTGCGGCCGATCGAGGTGAACTGGACGATCGGCGGATCCGTGCTCGCGATGCTGAAGAAGGAATGCGGCGCGAGGTTCTCGTACCGGCCGTCCGGGGTGACGGTGGAGATCCACGCGATCGGCCGGGGTACGACCACGGAGGTCAGGAAGCGGTAGAAGGCGAAGCCGCCCATGGCCTCGGGATCGAAGTCGACGCGCATGGCCGCAGTATCCACGGCCGCCCCCGCCGTCCCGCCCCCGCGGCGAACCCCGGCGTGTCGGGCTCCCGGCGGTGCCGTGGCCGCGGCGAAGTCGGGCACGTGCGCGCACGCGGCTGAGTACGCGTACTCAAGCGCCCCGCGCTGCCCGATCCGAGACTGTCCGCATGACACGAACTCCCGCACTCGCGATGGCGGTTCTGACCGCCCTGACGCTCGCCGCCTGCGGCACCGAGCACACGAACCCAACCGACGCCGTCGGGGTGCGGCCCGCCGGGGCGCCGTCGGCTGCGGAGGATCCGCAGCCGGCGTTCATGGAGATGGTCAACACGGTCGCGCGGCCCTGCGCCCCGGAGGTCCCGTCCGGGGACGACGGGCCGGTCGCCCCGGGCGAGAAGCCGCGGACCGGTCCGGCGCAGGCACTGCCGACCGGTGACGGTGCGCCCGCGCTGCCCACCGCGGGCCCGGAGGTGGAGCTGAACGCCGTGGAGTGGTGCGCGGGGCATCTCCACGTCGAGCGTGTCACCCAGGCGCTGATGGGTGTGGCGGACCCGACCCCCGACAAGGTGAGGCGGGTCCTGAACGGTCTCGGGTACGTCGACGAGCGCATCCACGGCCTGAAGCGGTCCGGTGCGACCACACGGTTCTCCATCGACCTGCGGGTCATGGGCGGCGCGCTCGGCTTGAAGGGCACGGCGGCCGGCACGTACACCGACGTCGAGTTCTTCGCGGCCCCCGAGACCGGCCCGTTCGAGCCCGGCGCCGCGGGCCGCTGAGCCCGCGGGCGCCCGGTGCCGGCCCGGGGACCACATCGGCCGGCAAGGTGCTCCTGGTCACAAACGGCCGGTTGGTGTCATAGCGGCGGGCACTGTCCGGTCGTGGTGGGTGAGGGCTCCCCCAGGGGAGCCGGAGACACCCCCGCAAGAGGAGAACGTCCATGACCACACCCGTCGTCGCGATCGCGTACCACTCCGGCTACGGCCACACGACCGTCCTCGCCGAGGCCGTGCGTGACGGTGCCGCGGAAGCCGGCGCCGTCGTCCACCTGGTCAAGGTCGACGAGATCACCGAGGAGCAGTGGGAGCTGCTCGACGCCGCCGACGCGATCGTCTTCGGTTCGCCGACCTACATGGGCACGGCCTCGGGTGCCTTCCACCAGTTCGCCGAGGCGACCTCCAAGCGCTGGTTCGTCCACTCCTGGAAGGACAAGCTGGCCGCCGGCTTCAGCAACTCCGGCGCCAAGAGCGGCGACAAGCTCCACACGCTGCAGTACTTCTCCATCCTGGCGGCCCAGCACGGCATGACCTGGGTCAACCTCGGCCTGCACCCGGGCTGGAACAGCACCACCGCCTCCGAGGACGACCTCAACCGCCTCGGCATCTACCTCGGCGCGGGTGCCCAGACGCACACCGACGTCGGCGCGGACGAGGTCCACAAGGCCGACGTCGCGACCGCCGCGCACCTCGGCCGCCGGGTCGCCGAGCAGGCCCGTATCTACGCCGCGGGACGCTCGGTCGTCGGCGCCTGAGCCCGTCCCGCCCCACCACGCGGCCGGTGCGCCCCCGGGTGTGCCGGCCGTCGTGTCCCGCGGGAGACGGAGAGCCGCGTCACGTGCGCCGCGCTGTCACATTCCGCGGGGCAGCCCGGTCAAAGCTGCGTATCGCACCCCACAGCAGAGGAGATCACCATGGAAGCCCGCGTGAACTACTTCGGCCACCCGCTCGCCGGCAAGGTCATGAGGCACCTGAACTCGGCGAGCAAGGTGCTGGCGGAGTCCACGCTGCCGGTCCTCACCCAGGAGCTGGTGAAGATCCGCGCCAGCCAGATCAACGGCTGCGGCTTCTGCACCGACATGCACACCAAGGAGGCCGCCGCCGCCGGTGAGACCTCGGTGCGCCTGAACCTGATCGCCGCCTGGCGCGAGGCCACGGTCTTCACCGACGCCGAGCGCGCCGCCCTCGAGCTCGCGGAGGAGGCCACCCGTGTCGCCGACGCCGCCGGTGGTGTCTCGGACGCGGTCTGGGGGAACGCCGCCAAGCACTTCGACGAGGACCAGCTGGTCGCACTGATCTCGCTCATCGCCGTGATCAACGCCTACAACCGGATCAACGTGATCAACCAGCAGCCTGCGGGCGGCTACCAGCTCGGCATGTTCGGCTGACCTGCGGTTCCCACCGCCGACGCCGCACAGGCCAGGCCGTCCGTCCCCCTCCCGCTCCCGACCGCGGGGCGGGGACGGACGGCGTTTCCCGGCCGTCCCCACGGCGCCGGCGGCGGTTCAGCGCGTACGGAGGTACTCCAGTCCCTTCTCGCGCAGCGACCGGTGCAGGCCCTCGTACGCGGGCGGGCCGTCCAGCACGGTCTTCGGCAGCTTGGCGACCACGGTGTAGTTGGTGTCGACCACGTTCCCGATGGGCGCCAGCCCGGCCTGGCTGACCAGCTGGTACGCGTCCAGCTGGTGCAGGCCGGTCAGGGAGGACGTCCAGCCGACCAGGTCGTGCTGGCTGATCCGGTAGGCGTCCTCCAGCGGCCGTACCGACCCGGTCGACATCAGGAAGCGGTCGTCCTCCAGGCGCGGCCAGGCGGGCGCGCCGCCCTTGAGCAGGTCGATCACGACCACGGTGTGCATCGCGGCCTCGACCGCGGTGCCGCACACCTCGCCCTCGCCCTGCCGGCAGTGTCCGTCGCCGATCGCCAGCTGCGCCCCGGGCACGTTGACGCCCAGGTAGAGGGTGGTACCGGCGCGCATCTCCGGGGTGTCCATGTTCCCGCCGTGCGCGCCCGGGGTGATGCTCATGACGACCTCGCCGGCGGCGGGGGCGACCCCGACGGTGCCGTGCATCGGGTCGAGGGGCAGCTCGACCGTGTGGTCGGAGAAACGGGCCTGGAACCGGCAGCTGTTGCGCTCGCGGTCGATCCCGTACCGCCAGACGACCTCCTCCAGCGGGTCGTGCAGCATCGCCGTGGAGTGCGTCGCGGTCAGCGCGCCGAAGTGCGGGAAGGTGGTGGACACCGCCCAGTCCCGGGCCGGCGCGATGTCGACGAAGTGGACGGCCAGGGTGTCCCCCGGCTCGGCGCCCTCGACGTGGATCGGGCCGGTGACCGGGTTGAGGTACGGGAACTCGCACACCTTGCTCGGGAGGTCCTCGGGGCCCCGGACCAGGCCGCCGAAGCAGTCCTCCGTGAAGAGCTCCACGATCGTCCCCGGCCGTACGCGCAGCAGGGGCTCGCGGCCGCCGAAGGCGTAGGCGTACTGCTCGGGCGACGGGTGGAGGCGTACCACTTCGAGGTCGCTCATGACGGTTCGGCCTCCTCGGCCAGGGTGGTCTCGGAAGGCTCGGCGGGCAGTTCCGGGCGCCGGCCCGCGATCAGCAGCCCCACCAGCAGGGCCGCACCGATCGCCAGCCAGAGGAAGCCGAGCCGCTGGGCGGTGACCTTCGCGTTGACGACGACGAAGGTGAGGATCCCGAAGCCGATCACCGGCGCGATCAGGTGGCGCCACCAGTCGCGGCTGCCCTGCCGGACGACGTAGTGGACGACGACCGAGACGTGCAGCACCAGGAAGGCGGTCATCGCGCCGAAGTTGACCAGCGAACTGAGCAGGGTGATGCCGTCGTCGCGGGAGTTCATGTACAGGCCCAGCCCGAGCGAGACCACGGCGACCAGCAGCGTCGCGTTGACCGGGACGCGGCGACGGGGGTCGATCTCGGCCAGGAAACGGGGCAGTTGACGGTCCCGGGCCATCGCGAACAGCAGCCGGGACGTCGCCGCCTGCGCGACCAGCGAGTTGGCGAAGCCCCAGGCGATCGCGGTGGCCAGCGCGCTGAGGGTGCCCAGCCAGCGGCCTCCGGCGACCTCGGCCGCCTGGTAGAAGGCGGTGCCGTCCGGGTCGCCCTCCTTGATCAGCGTCGGCGCCTCGGGCACCAGCATCGCCGCGATCCAGGTCTGGACGATGAACAGCACTCCGGCGAGCAGCAGCGCGGCCATCATGGCCCGGCCGATCGCACGGGCGGATTCGCGGTTCTCCTCCGCGAGGGTGGAGATGCCGTCGAAGCCGAGGAAGCTGAGCACGGCGATCGACACCGCCCCGAAGATCAGGGACCAGGAGAAGGTGCCGGAGTCGTAGAAGGCGTGCAGGCTGAAGCTGCCCCTGCCCTGGGCGAGCGAGGCGATCCCGAAGGCCACGAAGATCGCGAGGACGACCAGTTCGGCCACGAGCATAATCTTGTTGATCCGGGCGGTCATCTCGATGCCGAGCCAGTTGACGACGGTGTTGAGGACGACGAACCCGATCAGCCAGATCCACACGGGCACCGACTCGACCTGCGAGTTCATCGCCACCGCGGCGATCAGGTAGAGCAGCGCCGGGACCAGGATGTAGTCCAGCAGGATCATCCAGCCGGAGAGAAAGCCGAACGGCCTGCCGATGCCCCGCCCGGCGTAGGAGTAGACCGACCCTGCCATCGGGAAGGCCCGGGACATCTGCGCGTAGGAGTGCGCGGTGAACATCATCGCCAGCATGCCGATGGCGTAGGCGAGGGCGACCATGCCGCCCGAGCCCTGGAAGACGCCGCCGAAGATGCCGAACGGCGCGATCGGCACCATGAAGACCAGGCCGTAGACCACCAGGTCCCGGAAGCCCAGTGACCGCGCCAACTGCTGGGTGTAGCCGTACTTCTCGAGATCTTGCCCTTGAGGTGCGCTGTCGCTCACGTCGCCTCCCCGGCGGCCGCGGTCCCCTGACTGGCGGGGTGATCTTAGGGTCCGCGGCCGACGCAGGGGAACGCCTGTGCACAGGGATTCTGACGGAACATGAGATGTTCCCGGACACCGTCACCCGGTGGGGCCGGACGACCCGATGACGACCACGCGCGCCCAGTCGGGCGGCGTGTCCGGCACGTAGTCGGGATCGTGCTCGCGCCACGAGCGGCGCCCGCCCTGGCGGGGGAACAGGCCCACGACCGTGCGGCAGGCCGGGCGCGCGTCCGGCCAGGGCGTCTGACCGTCGGTCAGCACCACGACGACGTCCGGCCGGGGCCGTGTGCGCAGCGCCCGCGCGAAGCCGCTGCGCAGGTCCGTACCGCCACCGCCCACGAGCGGGATGTCCTCGGCACGGCACAGCGGGTGGGCGATCCGGGCCGCGGCGTCGCACGGCACCACGGTGACCATGTCGCGGCGGCCGCCCACGGCGCGGGCGATGGCGGCCACTTCGAGGAGCGCGCTGCCCAGTTCGGCGTCGCTGACGGAGCCGGACGTGTCGATGACCACGCACACCCGGGGCGGCCTGCGCCGCAGGCTCGGCAGGACGACGCCGGGCACACCGGCCGACCGGCGCGAGGGCCGTCCGTAGCTGTAGTCCTGGCCCGCGCCGGAACCGGAGGCCGCCGAGCGCACCGCGGCGCCCAGCAGTTCCCGCCACTGCTGCGGCGGGTGGAACGCCTCCTCCGCCCACCGCCGCCAGCTCTTCGGCGCATGGCCCGGGCGGCCGTTGATGGCCTGCGCCACGCGGAATCGGACGCCGTCGCGTTCCTGGTCGCTCAGGCCGTGGGCGCCCTCCGGGCCGAGGTCCCACTCGCGTTCCAGGCCGTCCGCGCCGCTGCCGCAGTCCAGCCAGACGAAGTCCTGCGTGAGCGGGCCGATCCCGAACCGCCCGAGGTAGTCCTCCATGAGCTCTCCGTCGGGGAGCCCCAGGGTCCTGGGGAGGACGGCGCCCCGGGGCGTGTCCAGCCCGTCCCCGAAGGCGTCGTCGTTGACCTCGCAGTCCGCGGCGATGTTCATCCGCAGCCGCTCCGCCGGGCCCTCCAATCCCTGCTCCCGTGCGACGCGGTCACCGCGCCCGTGGTGGTCGCGCAGCAGGTGCGACACCTCGTGCACCCACACCCCGGCCAGATCTTCGAGCGGCGTGCGGTCCACGAACCCCGGTGAGACGTAGCACCGCCAGTGCGGGTCGACGGCCATCGTCGGTACCCGCCGGGACTCCACGACGTGCAGCGCGAACAGGGCCGTCGCCAGGTAGGGGCGGACCCGGGCGGCGTACAGCCGGGCGGCGAAGAGCTTCTCGAGGTCCAGCGCCACCGGCGCCTGCGCGTTCACCGGCCGGCCTTCGCGACGAGCCCGGCCCCGGTCCGGTCGGCGGCCCGGTCGGCACGCCGGGACAGGGACACCACTCCGGCGAGCCGCTCGATGGCCGCGGGGACGTCCCAGTCCTCGCGGCGCAGCGAGGCGAGCGTGGTGGCCGGGACGACGACCAGATCCGGGGCCCCGGTCTCC
This sequence comes from Streptomyces sp. NPDC059718, assembly GCF_042733315.1. NCBI lineage: Bacteria > Bacillati > Actinomycetota > Actinomycetes > Kitasatosporales > Streptomycetaceae > Streptomyces > Streptomyces sp. NPDC059718. The sequence continues at coordinate 67,132 of NZ_JBHWGA010000027.1, read as the reverse complement.
AGGGCCCGGACCAGCAGGGCCCACGCCGCGTCCCAGCGGGACTTCTCCGGCCGGTTGCGGACGGCGTCCACCACACCGTCCAGGACGGCCTGGCGCAGGTCCCCGCGCTCGGGCAGGACGGCGCCGGCCGGGTCCGCGAGCAGTTCCTCGGGGTCGGGGAGGTCCATGCGGTCCATGCTCGCCAGCAGCTCCAGCCCCGGACCGTCCCCGACGGCACCCCTGACGAGCAGGGAGAGCACGTCCCGGGAGGCGTCGGCCGCGGTCGCGAAGGCGATCAGGCACAGCGTCATCTCCCAGCTCCGGGGGGACGGCCAGGCGCCGCCGCGGCGGGTCTCGTTGGTGGGGAGGCGGTGGACGAGGCCGGGGCGGGCGGCGAGGAGCCCGCACACCGCGCGGCGGGCGAAGTCCACGGCACCGGGCAGCTTGCCGGGGTCGAGCCGTGGCAGCGTCGCCCGGGGCCAGGTCCCGCCGAGGCCGCGGACCACGACGTCGTGGTCGTGGGTCCACTGGAGGTGGACGAAGCGGTTGGCCAGCGGCGCGCTCAGTTCCCAGCCGTCGGCCGCCGAGGAGCGGGGGTTCGCGGCGGCCACGATCCGGACCCCGGGCGGCAGCCGCAGGGCGCCGATCCGCCGTTCGAGCACGAGACGGAGCAGGGCCGCCTGCACGGCGGGCGGCGCGGTGGACAGCTCGTCGAGGAAGAGCAGGCCGCGCCCGGCCCGGACCAGGCGGACCGCCCAGTCCGGCGGGGCCATCGGGACGCCCTGTTCGGCGGGGTCGTCCCCGACGACGGGCAGCCCGGAGAAGTCGGACGGCTCGTGGACGCTGGCGATCACCGTGGTCAGCGGGAGGTCGAGGGCGTCGGCGAGCTGGGTGAGCGCCGCGGTCTTGCCGATCCCGGGCTCGCCCCACAGGAGCACGGGCAGGTCGGCGGCGACGGCCAGGGTGAGGGCCTCCAGCTGGGTGTCGGGGCGCGGTTCGGTGGTGCTGTCGCGCAGCAGGGTCAAGAGGGCGTCGGCGACGTCGAGTTGGGGCGCGGCGGTCGGCTCGGCGGGCAGGGTGGACAGGGCGGACGTGGGCATGGGTGATCACCTTGGGGGTTCGTGAAGCCGAAAGGGGTACGGGGGCGCGCGGGACACCGCGCACGCCCGGGGTCAGCGGGAGGTGCGCTGCCGCGGCTGCGGCCGGCCGGGGCGGGAACGGGTGCGGGGTGCCGGGAAGCGGTCGCGCGGCGGTACCCGCCCGGGGGCGGGCCCGGCGAGACCTGCCCTGAACAGGCCGTAGGCGATGCGCCGTTGGGCGGCCGCCTCCAGTTCGTCCCGCAGCGGGCCGTCGCGGAGCACCGCGCCGGGACCGAGCAGGCCCTCGACGACGGCCAGCGCGCCGGCGGTGTCGCCGTGGTCCAGGCGTGCCCGTACGTCGGCGAGGGATTCCGGACGCCGGTGCGCCCGGTCGATCGCCTGCAGGCAGGGCAGCGGCGTTCCGGTCAGCGCGACCAGCAGTTCCTCGCGGCGGATCTCGTCCGGGTCGTGGTCCAGCGCGGTCAGGATGCCGTCGACCAGGCCGATCCGGTGCGGTGCGCCCCGGCACTCCACGACGCGCGGTCGTCCCGGCCGCCCCCGCGGCAGGGATGGACCGGACGGCATGTGATCCGGCACGAGCGCGGCGGCGACCAGCGGGTGCAGCCCGTCGGCGCCGATCAGACCGGCGTCGAGCAGTTCGAGGTCCGGCGGCACCCAGGTCGCCGCGTCCGGCAGCACCGGCAGCGCCCATGCGCCGCCGCCGTCCGCGGGCGCCGCCGTGATCCGCGCGGTGGGCGCCCCCTTGCCGTCACCGTCGCCGGTCACGTCCACCAGCAACCGGTGGCGGGAGCCCAGGCGCACGGTGACGGCACCCGTGGTCCGGCCCTCGGCACGCAGCACCAGCCGCGCCTCGTCCTCCCACCGGTCGACCGCGCAGCGCTGCTGCGGCGGCAGTGGCCCGGGCGGGTCCGGGTCCGGGAGGGGAGGCAGGTCGGCGGCGGGCCGGCGGCCGGTTCCGGCGCGCAGCGGCAGTTCACCGGTTCTGCGCGCGTCCCACAGGTGGCGGTGCAGGTCGAGACGGAACCGCCGGTGGGGACGCGCGTGCGGATGGTGGAGGGCACCCGCGTCGGGGTGGTCCGGGTCCCACAGCGCGAGGCTGATCCGTTGCCCGCCGTCCGCCCACGCCGGCGGGGTCCGGACGACGAGGTGCACGTGGCCGCCGCCCTCCGGCCCCGCGGCCCCGTACCGGGCCAGGGCGATGGTCAGGCCCGGACGCAGCAGACCGTCGGGGGCGACCCTGGGCATGTGCCAGCGCAGCAGGTCGGGGACCAGCTGGCGGAGGTCGGCCCGTACCCGGGCCGCGAGTTCCCGGCCGCGGGTACGGGCGAGGGAACGCAGGTTGATGTCGACGTCGATGCCGGCGGCGGCGCAGGCCCCGGCCCAGTCACCGTTACGACGGCGGGCGGTCGCGGTCTCGACCATGGAGGGCGGCACGGCGAACTCGCGCACGCGCAGCCAGAAGGAGAGGCGGGAATCCTCGTTCGCGGTCTGAGTGAGCATCAGCACTCACCTAGCGCGGACGGGTCCCCCAATCTGGAAGGAGAGTCAGTTGTCATCGCGGGGAGCATAGCGTTTCCCGTCACGATCTGTCAGGCCCTCACCCGGCACCAACGTCCCGGCACCGGGCCCCGCCGGGCTCCGCGGGGGCCGGGGTCACGTCACGGAGCGGATGGTGCCGCCGTCCACGCGGATCGTGGCGCCGCTGATGTAGTCCGCGTAGGGGCTCGCCAGGTAGGCGACGGCGCCCGCGATCTCCTCGGGGCGGCCGAAGCGGCCGATGTCGTTGGGCACGAAGTCCCGCGCGGCGTTGCGCTCGATCTCCTGCCACGACCGGCCCCAGCCGCGCTCCGGCGCGAGTCCCGTGATCAGGTCCTGCACCGCGTCGACGAGGATCGCCCCGGGGGAGACCACGTTGGAGGTCACCCCGGTGTCCTTCAGCTCCCGCGCCAGGGAGACGGCCAGGTTGTGCCGCGCGGCGAGCGACGCGTTGTAGTGGGGCTGCATCGCGATCGGCTGCGAGGCGAGCCCGCCGCCGATCTGGATCACCCGGCCCCAGCCGCGCCCGCGCATCCCGGGCACCAGCCGCCGGATCATGCGGACGCCCGAGACCACGTTGACCTCGTACGTCCGCAGCCACTCGGCCGCGGTGGCCTCGGCCCAGCCGACGTGGTCGTACGCACCGGCGTTGTTGACCAGGACGTCGACCTCGCCCGCGACGCGGGCCACGGCGTCGGCGCCGTCGTCCGTGGCGAGGTCGCCGATCGCCACGGCGACCGCGCCGATCCTCTCGGCCACCTCGCGCGTCCGCGCCTCGTCCCGTCCGTGCACGACGACGTCGGCGCCCTCCGCGGCGAGCAGCTCGGCGATCGCCGCGCCGAGGCCGGAGCTGGAACCGGTCACGAGGGCCCGGCGGCCGGTCAGGTTCAGATCCATCGCAGTGTCCTTCCGATCACGTATACACCTGTAGACATGACTCCAGTCTACACTCGTCGACATGACGACTCCGCGACGCCGTGATGCGGCCGCCACCAAGGAGGCGATCCTGCGTGCGGGCATCGAGGCCTTCACCCGGCACGGCTACGACGGTGTCGGGGTGCGGGAGATCGCCAAGGCCGCCGGGGTCACCGCGATGCTGGTGGGCCGCTACTTCGGCTCCAAGGAAGGACTCTTCGCCGAGGTGGTGGAGGCGTCCATGACCGAGCGCACGGTCCTCACCAGCGACCCGGCCACTCTCGCCCGTGACGTGGCCGCCGCACTCGTCCGCCGGACCGCGCCGGAGGCCGACAGCCTCGACCCGTTCCTCCTCATGCTGCGCTCGGCGCCCAACCCCCGCGCCGCGGAGATCCTGCGGGCCGGCATCGAGAACCACGTCGAGGCCCATCTGCTCGACGTCGCACCGCAGTTGCGGGGGACCGACCGCGCCGCCATGGCCCTCTCGGTCGTCGCGGGCTTCTGGCTGATGCGCACGATCATCGGCAGCACCGCGCTCAACGGCACCGACGAGCCGGCCCTGGCCCGGAGGCTGGAACAGGTGTTCGCCCTGCTCCTCGGCGACTGACAGCCCTCCCGTTTTGCCCGGTCTTTGCGGCCCCGCGGAAACAGAATCGCGGGGCCCGGGGTTGCGACCTACATGGCGACTCTTGGACTGATCGGCAGCGGATCCATCGGCGGCACCCTGGCGCGGCTCGCCGTGGACGCGGGCCTGGACGTGGTGCTCAGCAACTCACGCGGACCGGAGACCCTCGACGGCCTGGTGGCCGAGCTTGGCCCCCGGGCCCGCGCGGCGACCCCGGCCGAAGCCGCCGCGGCGGGCGACTGGGTCGTGGTGACGATCCCGCTCAGGGCCTTCGACCAGGTCCCCGCGGCCCCGCTGACCGGGAAGACGGTCATCGACACCGGCAACTACTACCCCCAGCGCGACGGCCGGATCGCCGCGCTCGAGGACGGGACCAGCACGGAGAGCGGGCTGCTCCAGGGCCATCTGCCCGACGCCCACGTGGTGAAGGCGTTCAACAACATCTTCTTCCGCCACCTCGCCGCGCTCGCCCGCCCGAAGGGCTCGCCCGACCGGACCGCCCTGCCGATCGCCGGCGACGACCCGGTCGCCGTCGCGCACGCGACGGAACTCCTCGACGTGCTCGGCTACGACGCGGTCGGCTACGGCACCCTCGCCGACAGCTGGCGTTCGCAGCCCGGCACCCCCGTGTACGGCCTGCCCTACGCGGGCGGCGAGGCCGACTTCTCGAAGGCCACGGCGACCCCCTCGTCCGCCGACACCATCCGGGCCGCTCTCGCCGCCGCCACCCGCTGAAGGACGGACCCCGCGGCACCGCCGACGGCGCCGGAGGACACGTGACCGATCCCCTTACCGACGTCCTGGGCCTGCTCGACCTGCGCAGCGCACACTTCGCCCGGCTGGAGGCCCAGGAGCCGTGGGCCGTCGGATTCACCGGCTACCGGCACATCAAGTTCGGCGCCGTGCTGAACGGCGACTGCCGGATCGCGGTGGCCGGGAACCCGGAGCCGGTCATCCTGAAGGAGGGCGACTGCTATCTGCTCGGCGGCGGCCGCGGCTACGAACTGGCGGGCGGTCCCGAGGTCCCGGCGGTGCCGAGCGACGAGGTGTTCTCCGGCTTCAGGCCCGGGAACACGGTCCGGATCGGCACGGCGCCCGACGCGGTCCTGGTGGGCTGCGGATTCGACCTCGACGAGGCCAACGCCGCCGTGCTCCTGGACGTGCTGCCGCCCCTGATCCACGTCGGCGCCGGGTCCACCGCGGCGGAGGGTATCCGGGCGGCGCTCGAACTGCTCCGCGCGGAGACCGGCGAGCCCGCGCTCGGCACCCCCTTCGTGACCGAACGGCTGGCGCACGTGCTGCTGGTCCACCTGCTCAGGGCGCACGTCGCCGAGCACGGGCCCGAGGGCGGCGCCTGGCTCACCGCGCTCGCCGACCGGCACGTCGGGGCCGCGCTGGGGCTGATGCACGACCGGCCCGCGCACCCCTGGACCGTCGCCGAACTCGCCGGGAAGAGCGGGATGTCGAGGTCCCGGTTCGCCGACAGGTTCACCAAGGCCGTCGGCGTCCCGCCGCTGGAGTACCTCGCGGGCTGGCGCATCCGCTCCGCGGCGCGGGAGCTGAGGACCGGCGACCGCACCGTCGCCTCGATCGCGGCGCGCTGGGGCTACGGCTCCGAGAGTTCGTTCAGCCACGCCTTCAAGCGCGTCATGGGGTCCTCGCCCGGGCGCTACCGCGCGGCGGGACCGCACCCCCCCCTCGGGGGGGGGTGCGGGCCCCGTCTATCCCCGGGGCCCTCACCGGCCGGGACGCGCCGGTCAGTGGCCGGCGTCGGTGGTGATCAGCTCGGCCAGCTCCACGGGCATGGACAGGAAGGGCGAGTGGCCCGAGGGCAGCCGGTGGGTGCGCTGCGCGCGGGCCGCCATGGCCTCCTGGAACTCCGGGGCGAGCGCCGTGTCCCGCTCGGTGAGGATGTAGGTGGAGGGCACGGTCTTCCAGGCGGCGGCGGTGAGCGGTTCGCAGAAGGACCTGGCGGTCTGGAGGACCAGGCGCGCGGTGGCGTCCTCCGCGTCGTGCGGTGCGGCGTCCCCGTAGAAGGCGGCCTTGGCGTCCTCGTAGTGCCCGTGCGCGGACAGCGAGGCGACGCCGGCGCCGGAGATCTTGCCACCGCTCATGCCGTCGATGGACTCGCCCTCGTCGAGCACGAAGGCGGAGAGGTAGACGATGCGGGAGACGTTCGGCGCGTCCGCGGCGGCCTGAGTGACGGGGATGCCCGCGTAGGAGTGGGCGAGGACGGTGACCGGGCCGGCGACGGCGTCCAGGCGGTCGCGGACGGCCCGTGCGTCGTCGTGCATCCCGGCCGTGTTCCCTTCGTCGGGCGAGGCGCTCGGCAGGTCGACGGTCTCGACGCGCCAGCCCAGCGCGGTGAGTTCGGGGACGAGCCGGTCGAAGCACCAGGCGCCGTGCCAGGCGCCGTGGACGAGGAGGATGGCGGGCCGGCTGTTGTCTGCAGTGGTCATGTGAGGCCTTTGGTACACGGTCGGGAACGCGGACGTCGGTGACGCCGCCCGTCACCGACCGTAGTTCCGGGGCCTGCGGCGGACCATGCGCGTCCGTCCGGCGTTCTTGAGCGCACGTCCCGCGTACGCGCGCGGGGCGGGGCGGCACCCGGCACCGGGGGCCGGTGTCCGGGCGCCGCCGAGGAGTGCGGCGAGCGTCAGCTCGCGCCGTGTGCCGTGTCCCCGTTCCCGTAGCGGCGCCGGAACCGCTCGACGCGGCCGGCGGTGTCCACCACGCGTGCGGTGCCGCTGTAGAACGGGTGGCTCGCGGAGGAGATCTCCACGTCCACCACGGGGTAGGTGTTGCCGTCCTCCCAGACGACGGTCTTCCCGCTGGTCATCGTGGAGCGGGTGAGGAAGGCGAAGTCCGCCGCGCGGTCGCGGAAGACGACGGGACGGTAGTCGGGGTGGATGCCGGGTTTCACGGGTTCTCCGGGACGTGTCGTGCGGCCCGCGGGGGCCGGTGGTGGGGTGTGCCGGGGGGCGGTGTCACCAGGAGGCCTTGCGCACGCCGGGGAGGTGGCCCGCGTGGGCCTGGGCGCGCAGGTTGATCCGGGAGAGGCCGAACGCCCGCAGGTGACCGCGGGGCCGCCCGTCGAGGGCGTCCCGGTTGCGGAGCCGGGTGGCGCTGGCGTCGCGGGGCTGCCGGTCCAGCTCCCGCCGCGCCGCGGCCTTCTCCTGCGGGGTGGCGGTGGGGCGGCGCAGGACGTCCTTCAACTCGGCGCGCCGGGCGGCGAACCGCGCGACGACGGCCTTGCGCCGCTCGTTCTTCGCGATCTTGCCGGTCCTGGCCATCAGACCTTCCCTCCCCGCGCGCGGATGACGGCGACGGCCTTCTCGATGCCGATGCGGTCCACCGTCCTGATGCCCTTGGCGCTCAGCGTGAGCCGGACGGTGCGGCCCTCGCCGGGCAGCCAGTAGCGCTTGTGCTGGACGTTCGGGTCGAAGCGGCGCCGGGTGCGCCGGTGCGAGTGCGAGACGGAGTTGCCGAAGCCGGGCTTGCGACCGGTGAGTTGGCAGTGTGCGGGCATGACGGTCCGTTCTGTCGTCCGGTGGGCCGGCGGAGCACCCACCGAGCTTATTGGAAATGAAAACCAGTTCTGTATAGTACCCGCCATGGCTCGCACCGATCTACGCCCCGTCATCAAGCTCCGCTCCACCGCCGGGACCGGCCACACCTACGTGACCCGCAAGAACCGCCGGAACGACCCGGACCGCCTGGTCCTGCGCAAGTACGACCCGGTGGTCCGGCGCCACGTCGAGTTCCGCGAGGAACGCTGACCCGCCCCGCCCACCCGCCCCTCCCCCGACACGAAAGGCACCTCCCGTGGACAGCAGCCCCAAGCTGCCCGTCGTCCTCGTCGGCGGTCTGCACGCCGAGGCCCGTCGCGCCGCGGTGCGCGAACTCCTGCACTCCACCGCCGGAGCCCTCGCCCTCCACCACGACCTGCGGCCCGCCGTCGGCGGCCCCGTCCGGCGCGTGCTCAGCGACCGGGACGGCGTCATCTCCCGCACGGACACCGAGCTCGTGAACGACTGCGCCTGCTGCGCGCTCCGCGCGGACCTGCTCCCCGAGCTGCTGCGGCTGGCCGCGGACCCGTCCTGCCGGCTCGCCGTCGTCGAGCTGTGGGACTCCGTCGAACCGCAGGCGATGGCCGAGGTCCTGGTCGGCACCCCGCTGCCCGACGGCACCGCCTCGGGGCGCCTGCTGGCGGCGGCCGGCGTGGTCACCTGCGTCGACCCCGCCCTCCTGCCCGACCACCTCGGCTGCGGCGACGACCTCACCGAGCACGGCCTCGCCGTCGCCCCCGGCGACCACCGGACCGTCGCCGACACCCTGGCCCGGCAGCTCGAGTACGCCGGCGTCCTCGCCCTGGCGCCGGGTGACACCGCGGACCCCGGGGACATGGAACTGCTCACCCAGCTCCACCCGACGGCCCGCCAGGTCACCATCGGCACGGGCCGGCTGGCCTCCGCCGCCCGCTCCGGCTTCGACGTCGCCGCGGCCGCCGCACGGCAGCATCCGGCCTGCGCCCTGCTGCCCCAGGAGGCCGACGCCCACGGCGTCGCCACCCTGGTGTGGCGCGCCGCCCGCCCCTTCCATCCCGGCCGGCTGCACGCGGCGCTGGAGGACCTCAGCTGCGCCGCCGCCCGCAGCCGCGGCCGCTTCTGGCTGGCCGACCACCCCGACACCCTGTTCTCCTGGGAGGCGGCCGGTGGTGCGCTGTGCATCGAGGACGTCGGGCCGTGGCTCGCCGCGCTGCCCGACGCGGCGTGGGAGACGGTGCCGGCCGAACGGCGCGTGGCGGCCGCCCTGGACTGGCATCCCGAACACGGCGACCGCGGCCAGCACCTCGCCTTCACCTCGCCCGGCCTCGACCGCGAAGGGCTGACGGCCACCCTCGACCGCTGCCTGCTCACGGACGCCGAGTACGCGGCCGGACCGGCCGGCTGGCGCCGCCTCCCCCACGCCTTCGACGACTTCCTCGACCACGCGGCCTGAACCGCACGCCGCCACGACCACCGGAGACAGCACCATGACGACCGTCCACACCGCCTCGGCCAAGGGCTGGGGCAGAGGCAGGGGCAGGGACGCCCGCAAGCCCCGCCCCAATCCGCTCATCGCCGCGGGCATCGAGTACGTCGACTACAAGGACACCGACCTGCTGCGGAAGTTCGTCTCCGACCGGGGCAAGATCCGCAGCCGGCGGGTCACCCACGTCACCGCCCGGCAGCAGCGGGCCCTCGCCCGGGCGGTGAAGAACGCCCGCGAGATGGCCCTGCTGCCGTACGCCTCCCGCTGACCGCGCGCCCACCCGTACAGGAGACCCCCATGGCCGTACCCAAACGCAAGACCTCCCGCAGCAACACCCGTCACCGCCGCGCCCGGTGGAAGGCCGTGGCTCCCCACCTGGTCACGGTCACCGTCGACGACCGCGAGCAGTCGGTGCCGGTCCACCTCGTCGCCGCGTTCCGGCGCGGCCTGCTGCCCGGGCGGGACTGACGGCGCCGCGCCGGACCGTCAGCGCCGGTGCCACTCCTCGGCCAGGAGCCGGTGGGAACGGACCCGGTCCTCGTGGTCGTGGGTGATGGTGGTCACGATCAACTCGTCGGCGCCGGTGGCCTCCTGGAGCTGCTCCAGCTGGTCGGCGACACGCTGCGGCGAGCCGACGAACTGGGTCTCGACCCGGTCGGCCACCAGCGCCCGGTCCGCCTCCGTCCAGGGGTGGGCCCGGGCCTGTCCGGGGGTGGGGAACTCGATGGCGCCCTCGGCGGTCCGGATGCTGCGGACCCAGGGGGCGTAGCCGGTGGCGAGCTCGCGGGCCCTCGCGTCGTCCTGCGCGACGACGACGTCGGCGGAGACGCTGACGTAGGGCTTGTCGAGCACGCCGCCCGGCTGGAAGGCGGCACGGTAGCCGTCGACCGCCTCCAGGACGCTGCCCGGGCTGACGTGGTAGTTCGCGGCGAAGTGCAATCCGTGGCGGCCCGCGACCTCGGCGCTCTGGCCACCGCTGCTGCCGAGGATCCACACCTGGACGTCGGCGCCCTCCCCCGGCACGACGTGCGCCTCGACGCCGTCCGCCGAGCGGTAGGTGCCGCGCAGCAGCGCCAGGATGTCGTCGACCTGCTCGCCGTAGTCCTGGGAGCGGGCGCCCGGCTGCTGGAGCAGGTGCCGCTGGAGCGCGATGCGCGGTGAGCCGAGCAGGTGCTCGAAGGAGAACTTCGGCGGGATCCGCAGCCCGCCCGGCGTCCGGCCGTCCACGACGGGTGTCGTGGTCGGCACCGGGTCCGGCGTGCCGCCCGGCGGGCGGCCGCCGGAGCGGCCGAGCCCCAGGTCGAGCCGCCCCGGGTGCAGGGCGTCGATGAGGCCGAACTCCTCGACCGTGGACAGGGCGGTGCGGTGGCCGAGCTGGACGGCTCCCGAGCCGAGCCGGATCGTGGAGGTCGCGGCCGCGGTGAGGGCCAGCAGGACGGCGGGCGAGGTGCCGGCGACACCAGGGTTGAGGTGGTGCTCGGCGAACCAGTAGCGGGCGTAGCCGGACTCCTCGGCCCGCCGCGCGAGGTCGATGCTGTTGCGCAGGGCGTCGGCGGCGGTGGAGCCGGAGGATATCGGGACGAGGTCGAGGACTCCGAGCGGTGTGCGGGACACGATGGGCGTTCTCCTCAGCGATGGGCGGGTTCGGGCGAGGACGGGGCCGGGCCCCAGGCGAACGGCGGGTCAGGGATGGCGCGCCGCAGCACCGGGGCGACCTCTGACTGGAAGAGTTCGAGCGAGCGGCGGTGCCGGTCGTGGGACAGCCCGCCCGCGTCCGCGTGGACGTGCAGCACCGTGTGGCCGAACCGCTCGTGGTAGCGGTGGACCTTGTCGACGACCTGCTGCGGGCTGCCGACCAGCGCCGAACTGCGCTCCACGAAGTCCTCCAGCGTCGGGAAGACCGGTTCCAGGCCGAGCCGCTTCTGGAACGCCGACTGCCCCTCGAACACCGGACGGTAGGCGGCGACCGCCTCCTGGGAGGTACGGGCGACGTACAGGCCGGCCGTCCCGGCGCCGACCGCGAGGCGGGCCGGGTCGTGGCCGTGGTGGGCCCAGCGTTCGCGGTAGTGGCGGATCAGTTCCGCGTACGGCTCGACGGGGTGGGTGACGTTCGCCGAGAACAGGGGGTCCCCGTAAAGCGCGGCGAGGTCCACCGACTCCTTGCTGGTGGCGCTGCCGTGCCACACCCGGATCGGCTGCTGCAGCGGCCGCGGCCACGCCTGCGCGTCCTTCAGCGCGGGACGGAACCGGGTGTCGGCGGTCACCTTCCCCTCCCGCCAGAGCCGGCGGAACACCTCGTAGCTCTCGGCGTTGCGGTGCCACTGGTCCTCGGGGGTGACGTGGAACAGCTCGCGCTGCGCCGTGCCGTTGCCCTTGCCGATGATCAGCTCCAGGCGGCCGCCGGACAGATGGTCCAGCGTCGCGTAGTCCTCGTAGGCCCGCACCGGGTCGAGGAGGCTGAGCGTGGTCACCGCGGTGAACAGCCGGATCCGGGAGGTGAGGGCGGCGATGTGGCTGAGCACGACGGGTGGTGAGGAGGACAGGAACGGCCGCTCGTGGCGCTCCCCCACGCCGAAGCCGTCGAAGCCCAGTTCCTCGGCCAGCAGCGCGTTGTCGAGCACCTCGCGGAACCGCGCGGCGGTCGGCTTCAGCGCCCCGGTCACCGGGTCCGGGGCGTGCACGATCAGGGTGATGGCCAGGAACCTCACGACGCGGCCCGCTCCGCCGCGGCGTCGGCGTCGGGGTGGGCGAGACCGAGGTGGTCGCGCAGCGTCGTCCCCTCGTAGTCGGCGCGGAAGACGCCCCGCTCCTGGAGCAGCGGGACGACGGTGTCGGCGAAGCCGTCCAGGCCGCCCGGGGTGACGTGCGGGACGAGGATGAAACCGTCGGCGGCGTCGCCCTGCACGAAGTCGTCGATGGTCGCGGCGACGGTGGCCGGGGAACCCACGAAGGACTGGCGGTTGCCGGTCTCGATGACCAGGTCGCGGATCGACCACTTGTTGGCGGCGGCGAGCTCCCGCCACTCGCGGGCGGTGGTCAGCGGGTCGCGGTACATGCGCACCTGGGCACGGCCGCGGGCGACGGTGTGCTCTCCGGGATCGGGGTCGATGTCCGGGAGCGGGCCGTCCGGGTCGTAGGCGGACAGGTCGCGGTTCCAGACGAACTCCAGGTGCTTGATCGCGGTGGCCCCGCTGACCTGCTGCCGCCGCACCTCGCGGGCCAGTTCGGCGGCCTCGGCGTCGGTGTCGCCGAGGACGAAGGTCGCGGCCGGGAGGATGAGCAACTGGCCGGGGCTGCGGCCGTACTTGGGCAGGCGGCCCTTGACGTCGCGGTAGAAGGCCCGGCCCTCCTCGAAGGTGCTGTACCGGCTGAAGATGGCGTCGGCGTCGGCGGCCGCGAACTCCCGGCCCTCCTCGGAGTCGCCGGCCTGGAAGATCACGGGGCGCCCCTGCGGGCTGCGGGGGACGTTGAACTGCCCGTGGATGTCGAAATGGTGCCCCTTGTGCACGAAGGATCCGGCCCGCGCGTCGCGCAGGAAGGTGCCGGTCGCCGGGTCGGCGACGATCTCGTCGCCCTGCCAGGAGTCGAGGAGCTCGCCCGCGGTGGCCAGGAACTCCCTGGCGCGGGAGTAGCGCTCCTCCTGGGGGAGGAATCCGCCGCGGCGGAAGTTCTCCCCGGTGAAGGCGTCCCAGGAGGTGACGACGTTCCAGGCGGAGCGCCCGCCGGAGAGGTGGTCGAGGCTGGCGAACTGCCGGGCCACCTCGTAGGGCTCGTTGAAGGTGGAGTTGATGGTGCCGGTGAGCCCGATGCGCTCGGTGACGGCGGCGAGCGCGGCGAGGACGGTGAAGGTGTCGGGGCGGCCGACCACGTCCAGGTCGTAGATCCTGCCGCCCTGTTCGCGCAGGCGCAGGCCCTCGGCGAGGAACAGGAAGTCGAACTTGGCACGTTCGGCGGTCCGCGCGAAGTGCGCGAAGGAGCCGAACTCGATGTGGCTGCCGGCCTGCGGGTCACTCCACACGGTGGTGTTGTTGACGCCGGGGAAGTGGGCGGCCAGATGGATCTGCTTGCGCGGCTTGCTCATGGCGTACGGTTCCTCCGGCTCAGGCGGTCGCGCTGGTGGCGGCGTAGCGGTTGGCGGGGCGGGCCAGACCGAGCAGGCCGCGCAGGGTGTGGGCCTCGTAGGCGTCCCGGAACGCGCCGCGGCGCCGCAGTTCGGGCACGAGCCCCCGGGTGATGGCCGGCAGGTCGTGGCCGATCACCGCGGGACGCAGCCGGAAGCCGGTGAGCCCGGCCCGCCGCCACTCCAGCAGCAGGTCCGCGAGGCCGGCGGGCGTGCCGGCGAAGACCCTGGCGTCGCTGGTGTACGGCGTGCCGGCGAGGCCGTCCAGCCGCTCCAGGCGGGCCCGCGCCGCTCCGGCGTCGTCGTCGAGGAGGACCACGAGGTCGCCGAAGACGTGCAGGGGCTCGCGCTCCCGGCCGGCCGCCTCCTGTGCGGCACGTATCCCGGTGACGATCGCGCGGGCCTGGTCACCGTCGTGCGGGGTCACGTATCCGACGTCCGCGGAGCGGGCCACGAGCCGGAACGGCACGTCGCTGTGGGCGAGGGCGCTGACGACCGGCTGGCCCTGGGGCGGCCGGGGTGTGATGGAGGGGCCCTTGACGCTGAAGTGCCGGCCCTCGAAGTCGATGTAGTGGAGCTTGTCGCGGTCGATGAAGCGGCCGGTGGCGACGTCGCGGATCTCGGCGTCGTCCTCCCAGCTGTCCCAGAGGCGGCGCACCACGTCGACGTAGTCGGCCGCCTCGTCGAAGAGGCCGGAGACCAGCTCCCGTACCGCCGGGGTGTCCAGGTCCTCGATGCCGAACGGGGGGATGGCGCGCCTGCCGAAGTGCGCGGCCTCGTTCCGCCGGGCCGAGACCTGGACGCGCAGACCGGCCCGGCCGGTGCTCACGTAGTCGAGGGTGGCGATGGCCTTGGAGAGGTGGAACGGCTCGGTGTGGGTGGCGACCACCGTCGGCACGAGACCGATGTGCCGGGTCAGCGGGGCCACGCGCGCGGCGATCAGGACGGCGTCCAGGCGGCCGCGCACCTGGTCGGTGCGTCCGTCGGGTTCGGTGAAGTGGGAGGACTGCGGACCGAGGGAGTCCTCGATCGTCACGAAGTCGAGCAGCCCCCGCTCGGCCTCGGTGACCACGTCCTGCCAGTAGCGGGCGGTGAGCAGTTCACGGGGCCGGGCCGTCGGCTCACGCCAGGCGGCCGGGTGCCAGCCGGCCCCGTCGAGGGCCACGGCGAGGTGCAGCGGGGCGTTCGGCGAGGAAGCGGGAAGTGGGTACGGCGAAGGGATGTCCGAGGACATGGGAGGGGCCTTCCTGATCGACCACGGGTCTCAGCGGCCCTCGTCGGGAGGGCCGGCGGCGGGAGCGGGGGTCAGGAACGACAGAGGGAGGCGGCCACGCGCTGCAGGTCGATGTGCGCGCGGGAGTAGAGCAGGGGACTGCGGGGTGGGGCGGGGACGACGAGGGACGCGCGGGACGGCATCGGCACGGACCTCACCTCCGCTCTGTCCGGATACGGCGGGCGGCACGGCGCCCGTACTTCTCCTGTCAACGGAACGCCTTCCCTAGCCGGTCTGTTCCCCCGGGCCGCCCGGGGTTCGCAGGAAGAGGAAGGTCGTCCGGCGGCGCAGGGTGAAACCGATCGACTCGTAGAGCCGGATCGCACCGGTGTTGACGGCGGCGGCGTGGAGGAAGGGGGTCTCCCGGCGGTCCCTGATCCCCGCGGCGACGGCCCGTACCAGCCGGGTCGCCAGGCCCCGGCCGCGGTGACCGGGGTGGGTGCACACCGCGCTGATCTCCGTCCATCCCGGCGTCCGCAGTCGTTCCCCGGCCATGGCGACCAGCCGTCCGCCGTCCCGGATGCCGAGGTAGGTGCCGAGTTCGACGGTCCTGGGGAGGAAGGGGCCCGGCTTGGTGAGGGCGATGAGTTCGAGGATCTCGGGGACGTCGGCGGCGCCCAGCCGCACCGCCTCCGGGGCGTGTTCGGCGCGCAGCGAGGTGTCGACGAGCTGCACCCCCACCCCGCCCTCGACGAGTTCCCATCCGTCCGGCGGCTGCTGGGCGCCGGTGACCGCGACGGCGGCCCCCGGCCCGACGAGTACGGTCAGGTCCGCCCAGGCCCGCGGATCGGCCGGGTCGGACAGCGCGGTGAACGGGGAGACGTCGGCGGGGTAGCGGGCGGCACGGCCGACGCGCTCGGCGAACCGGGCGTGCGGACCGGTGAGTGCCGCCCAGGCGGGGTTGTCCAGGACGTGCGGTGCCGCCGGGCTGTGCGGGCGGTCCGCGGGGATGCTGAGGGACATGGCTGCCGGATCTCCGTACGGTCGTGCGGCGGACGGGGCGTCAGGAGTTGTCGAGCGGCAGTCCGGGCGGGTCGACCTCCGAGGTGCCGACGGCCTCGTTGGACAGGTTCCAGGCGGCGAGCCACTTGGCGTACTGCCCGTTCTCGATCAGGTGGTTGATCGCGGCCGCGACCGGCTTCGCGAGCCCGCTGTCCTTCTTCGCGGTCGCGGCGATCAGGCCCTGGAGGCTCGCACCGGCGCCGGAGAACTTGCCCGCGTTGCGGGTGGGGTTTGGGGTCGTGGCGACCTGGGTGACGTGGTACGCGATGCCGGGGTTGGGGCCGAAGTAGGCGTCGATCTTCCCGCCGCCGAGTGCCAGATAAGTGCTGTTGTTGTCGGGGAAGTACTTGACGGTCAGCTCCTTGCCCTCCGCCTGGAGCTTCTTCCGCCACTCCAGCAGGATCTTCTCCTGGTTGGTGCCGGAGCCGACCGCGACGGTCTTACCGGCGAGGTTCCGGTAGTCGTCGGCGAAGTTCCAGGTGCTGTCCTTGAGGACCTCGAAGGCCAGGTTGTCCTCCCGGTAGGAGGCGAACTCGTACTTCCGCTTGCGTTCCTCGGTGTCGGTGACGTTGGAGAAGGCCACGTCGACCTTGCCGCTGTCGATGCCGACGAAGAGGTTCTCCCACGTCGAGTTCTTGAGCCGGGGCTTGAGCCCCAGCACCGCCGCGACCAGACGGCCGAGGTCGGGTTCGGCGCCGGTGAGGGTCTTCTGGTCGCTGCCGACGTACGCCAGCGGTGCGAAGCCGGCGGGCAGCGCGCCGACGCCGATGACCAGCTCGCCCTTGTCGGCGACGGCCTTGGGCAGTCCGGCGCTGATGGACTTCACCTCCGTCACCTTCAGCGTGGTCTCCTTGGCCGCGCCGTTGGACAGGCTGCCCACGGTGACCGTTCCGGCGGAGGATCCCGCGCCGATGGTGGCGGAGGCCTCGCTGTCGCTCCCGCAGGCGGCGAGTCCGCCGGCGAGAAGGGTGAGGGCGGCGGTGGCCGTCAGGGTACGGATGAGTCTGCCGCGAGGGCGAAGAGTGCGCATGGCCGTCCTTGTCCGTTGTCTGTCGTTCGTCGTTCGTGTTCGTGTTCGTGTTCGTGTTCGTCGTTCAGTGGTCCGTGGAGCGCGGGGAAGCGGTCAGAGGACCTTGCTGAGGAATTCCTTCGTCCGCTCGTGTTCGGGGTGGTTCAGCACCCGGTCGGGCGGGCCCTGTTCGACGATCCGGCCCTCGTCGAGGAAGACGACGCGGTCGGCGACCTCCCGGGCGAAGCCGATCTCGTGGGTGACGATCACGAGGGTGGTGCCGCTGGTGGCCAGGTCCTTGATGACGGACAGCACCTCGCCGACGAGCTCCGGGTCGAGGGCGGAGGTGGGTTCGTCGAAGAGGATGACGCCGGGGCGCAGCGCGAGGGCCCGGGCGATGGCCACGCGCTGCTGCTGGCCGCCGGACAACTGCCGGGGATAGGCCGCGGTCCGGTCGGCCAGCCCCACCCGGCCGAGCAAAGTGCGGGCCAGCTCGCGCGCCTCCGGCTTGCGCAGCCGGCCGGTCGCCACAGGGGCGGCGGCCACGTTGTCCAGCACGGTGAGGTGCGGGAAGAGGTTGAAGTTCTGGAAGACGAAGCCGATCCGGCTGCGCTGGGTGAGGATCACCCGCTCGCTCAGTTCCCTGAGCCGGATGCCGTGCCGGCGTACGCCGATGAGCTCCCCGTCCAGACTGACGTGACCGGCCTCGGGCTTCTCCAGATGGTTGATGACACGCAGCAGCGTGGACTTGCCGGAACCGGACGGCCCGATGACGACGGTGACCTCCCCGGGCCGGACCGTCAGGCTGATCCCGTCCAGCACCCGGTGGGCCCCGTACCACTTGTGCACGTCGTGGACCTCGACGGCGGCCGGGCGTATGTCGGCGGTCATGTCGCGGTCTCCGTCCGGACGCGGGCCCGCAGGTCACCCAGGGCGATCCGCAGTTTCTGCAGGGGCGTCGGCGGGACGGTGCGCAGCGCGCCGCGCGAGTAGTGCCGCTCGACGTAGAACTGGACGACGGAGACGACGCTGGTGAGGATCACGTACCAGACGGTGGCGACCAGCAGCAGCGGCACGATGTCGCCGGGGTAGGTGCTGCCCATGCTCTGGACCGAGCCGAACAGGTCGAGCAGCGAGACGTAGAAGACCAGCGAGGTCCCCTTGATCAGCCCGATGAGCTGGTTGACGTAGTTGGGGACGACGGACCGCAGCGCCTGCGGAAGCACGATCCTGGCGAACTGGTAGCGCTTCGGCAGGCCGAGCGCGGCGGCCGCCTCGTGCTGCCCCTGGTCCACCGAGAGGATTCCGGCCCTCACCACCTCCGAGGCGTAGGCCGCCTCGTTGAGGCTCAGACCGACGACGGCCACCACCATGTCGGTGGCGAGCCTGGACTCGTCGAAGGTGAGGAAGGCCGGCCCGAAGGGCACACCCAGGCTCAACGTCCGGTACAGCGCGCTGAAGTTGTACAGGAACAGCAGCACGACGATGAGCGGCACCGAGCGGAAGAGCCAGGTGTACGTCCAGCTGACCGCGCGCAGCACCGGGCTGCCCGAGAGCCTGGCCAGTGCGAGGGCGATCCCGCCGAGCAGGCCGAGCACCGCGCTGTACGCGGCCGCCTCCAGGGTGATGAGCAGCCCGTCCAGGATCACCGGCCGGACGAACCAGTACGCGAAGCGGTCCCACTGGTAGAAGGGGTTGGTCACCAGCCCGTGGGCGATCTGGGCGACGAGCACCAGCACGACCGCCGTGGCGATCCGGCGTCCGCGCCGCCGCAGCGGCAACACCCGCTGTGCGGTGGGCGGTCGTGGTGCGGGAGGCGTCGCGTCGGCGGGTGCTCCGGGCGGGGGCGGCGCCGGGCGGGAGGACACGGCGGTGCCGGGTGGTTCGGTCATGGGGGACTCCAGCGGTTCGGTGCGCCCCGGTCGCGCACGCGGCAGCGGCCCCGCCGGGATCGGGCGTCCGGCGGGCGTGGCGATGGGGCGGGAGGCGGGCGGAGCGGGCCTGGGCGAGCCTGGGCGGGAGGGCACGCCGCCGCGTCAGCGGCGGGGGCCGGGGTTCAGGAAGCCGTCAGCCTTGACAGAGGGCGCGACACTGCGCGGTACACGCGCAACAGGAGGCGCCGGGGACGTGGCGCGCGGCGACGGGGAGCCGCGGGCACGACGGGACGCGGCCGTGGGGCCGCTGTGCGGCCGTCCCCGGGGCTGCGTGCATCGTCGTCACCGTCACCGTTCCGCCCCGCGGGGCCTCGCGTCCATTGCCGTCGTCGGACCGTCCGGTCCGGTCGTCATCCGGGGCGTCCCACCGCGGCACGGGGGGTCGCGGGCCGGCGAGCCGGGCTCGCGCCGGAGCTCATGACCGATCTGCGGCGTAAGTTAGGCACGGCCCACCGGGAATGTCAACGAGGCCGTCTCACATCGTGAGCGGTCCGATGAGACGCGTACGCGTCCCTTGACGCACGGGGTTTGACGACTCGACACTGATGGGCAGGTCACGATCGTCAGCGCCCACCACACCGCCCCGCGGCGCGGTGGGTCATCGGCCCCGGCCCGCTGACCGGCAACCCTCACATCGCGGTGGGGTGCCCCGGGTGACGACCTGGTCCCGCCGGTGCGGCGGGGCAAGCGCGGTCCCGCGTCCTGCGGGCCCCGAGCCGGGGAGGTGGACATGCCCAGGGCACGAGCCCTCCTCCTCACCCGCCGTCTGCACATCGACTTCCTGCGCGTCTGCAGCTCGTTCGGCGCGGCCGGCTGACCTCCACCCAGGACCTTCAGCCGTCCCGCCGCCGGTGCCCCCATGGGGCGACCGGCGGCCCGCCACGCCTTGGAGAGGGCATGACCGAGACGATCCCGCTCGACCCCGCACTCCACGCCTCCTGTTCGGCGCTGCCGCGCGCGTCCCGTCCCGACCGCTTCCGCAGCCGCATCGGTGTCGACCTCGCCGGCGGCTTCTACCCCGCGCCACGCCGGTACGAGCTGTTCCTGTCGCCGGGGTGCCCGCTCTCGCAACGGGTCGCCATCACCCTCGACCTGCTGGGGCTGCGGGACTCCGTCGTCACGACGCCCGTCCCGGCGGGGGCCGCCGGCGACACCGCGCTCGCCGCGCTGCGCGCGGCCTACGAGGCCACGTGGCACCACTACGACGGTCCGCTCACCGTGCCCGCGCTGTGCGACCGGTGGACCGGGCGGGTCGTCAGCAACCACACCCCGGACATCCTCGGCGACCTCGCGGGCCGCCTCGGCGCCGAGGGGTGCGCTCCCGTGGCCCCGCTGTGTCCCCCGGCCCTCCTGCCCGACATCGAGGCCCTCCGGCGCACGGTCGACGCGGGCGTGACGAGAGCCGCCGAACGGGCCGCGGACGGGACACCGTCCGACCGTGACGCGGCCCTGCGGACCCTGCACGCCACCCTCGACCTGCTGGACCGCCGGCTGGCCTGCGGGCCGTACGTCCTGGGTGGGCACCTGACCGCCGCCGACGTCGACGTGTGGGTGGCCCTCTCCCACCTCGCGAGCGGCCTGCTCTGCTCCTACGGCCACCTCACGGCGTACGTCGCCCGTCTCGGCGGGCACCCGGCGTTCCATGCGCAGCCGGCGGCCGCCGCGCTCGCGTCCGCCCCCTGACGCACGCAGCCGTCCCCGCCCTCGCCACAGGGGCGGAGGGCGGGGACGGCTGCGTGGGTCCGCGCCTCCGGCCGCTCAGGCGTCCTCGGCCGGAAGGGCGTACAGACCGGGGAGGTTGACCACGACGGCCTCCTGGGTGCTGCGGGCGATGACGACCACGGCCTCCTCCGCGGGGTCCGGGTTCTCCTCGCGGTGCGGCACGAACGGGGGGACGAAGACGTAGTCGCCGGGCGAGGTGCGCAGGCGCACCTCCTCGGGCGCGTCGCCCGAGTCGTCCAGGAAGACGAACTCGGGGTGCCCGCTCACGACGTAGATCGCGGTCTCGGACTCGCCGTGGTGGTGGTCGGAGGACGCCGTCGCCGGGGCCACGTGGGTCTGGCCCATCCACAGCTTCTCGGAGCCCACGGTCCGCCCGCTGACGGCGGCGAACCTGCGCATCCCGCCGGTCTGCGCCGTCTCGCCGTCCAGGGCGTCCGCGCGGATGTGGTGCAGCCGGGTCCGCAGGGGCGCGGCCGCCTGCCCGGGCGCGTCGTGGAGATGGGGATGGAAGCCTTCACCGGGGTTCGTCAGGGGCTCGCTCATGGCCGGGACGCTAGAGCGGCCCCGAAAAGGATGTCAAGAAGTGTCCTTTGCGCTTCACCTGCGGCAATGCTGCCGCAATGTACCGAGCACGGCAGCCGAACCCCCGGGCGGCACCGACCGGTTGGGGCATGATGGGCCCATGCATATCTCCGCGAAGGCGGACTACGCCACGCGGGCTCTGCTGGAGCTCGCCTGTGAGCCTGCCCGCCCCCTGACCTGCGAGGCCATCGCCTCCGCGCAGCAGATCCCGTTCCGCTTCCTGAAGTCCGTGGTGGGCGAACTGCGCAAGGCCGGGCTGGTGCGCAGTCAGCGCGGCTGCGAGGGCGGCTACTGGCTCGGCCGGCCCGCCGGCGAGATCACCCTGCTGGACGTGGCGCGCGCCGTGGACGGCGAGTTGATCACCCTGCGGGGGGAGTCGCTGGCCGGGCTCGGCTACCCCGGTCCGGCCGCGGGGCTGCCCGGGGTGTGGCGCCAGGTCGAGGCGGGCGCGGCGGTGGTCCTCGGCGGGGTGACCCTCGCCTCGCTCCTGCCGGCGGCCGCCGCGGAACGGCTGGACCGGAAGGGAGCCGCGTGACGGCCCCGCCTCCCCCGCCCGCCGTGGAGGTGGTGGAGTACACCGATCCGCTGTGCCCCTGGGCCTGGGGGTCGGAACCGGTGTTCCGCAGGCTGCGGGCGGCGCTGGGCGGCCGGGTGCGCTGGCGCCGCGTGCACGGCGTCCTGTTCGACGTCGACGACGAACCACCGCCCGACCCGGCCGCGGAGACCGCCTGGTACGCGCGGCACGTCGAGGAGATCAGCGCGCACACCCGGGCACCGCGGGCGGAGCGTCTGAGCCGGGTGGCGGCGAGTTCCTGGCCCGCCTCGCTGGCCGCCAAGGCGGCCGAGCTGCAGGGCGAGGAGGTGGCCGGGCGGGTGCTGCGCCGGCTCCGGGAGACCGTGTTCGTGCTCGGGGAGCCGGCCGACACGCCCGCGCTCGCGCTGGCCGCCGTACGGGGCGCGCCGGGACTGGACCCGGTACGGCTCGCGGCCGACGCGGCGGCCGACCACGTCCTGGCGCGGGTACGGGCCGACCGGGCGGAGACACGGCGCCCGGTGCGCGAGGCGCTGGCGGCGCGCGGCCCGTCGCCGCACCCCGGAGCGGCGAAGGAGACCGCCGACGGCGGGTACCGGTACGCGCTGCCGACCCTCCTCGTACGCGCCCCGGCCGGGCAGCGCGTGGTGCCCGGCTGGCGGCCCTACGAGGAGTACGCCTCCGCCGTCGAGGAGTTGTGCCCGGGACTGCTGCGGACCCCGGATCCGCTCACGCCGGACGAGGGCCTGCGGCGCTACCGGAGCCTCACCGATCCCGAGCGGGCCCTGCTGGTCACCGGTGCCTGGCCGCCACCGGAGGCGGTCCGGGTGGACACCGGGAACGGCCCGCTGTGGCTGCACCCCGAGGAGGCCGCGACGCACCCGGCCACCGCTCGCGGTGCCCGCGCCGTGCGCTGACCGCGCCCTGATCCGCCGTCACGGACCCGTCCCGCCAAATGAGACACCAATTGGTGTCTATTGACAGCCGCTCACGGCGCTCGCCAGGATGAGCAGCATGCTCACGACGCACCCCGGTGTGGTGTGCCGCTACGTGGACCTGCGGCGCACCTGCAGCGCCCTCTGTCGCTGACCGGCCGCCGCCCACGGCCCACAGGCGCCTGACCGCATCCGTCAGCACCGGCCGCGCCGCCGCCCCGTCGAGCCGCGCCCGCCCTCCGCGCCGCCCCTTCCGCGCTCCGCCGCCTTCTCCCACCGCATCCCGGTGAGCCCCCGCGTACCCCCGGACGCCCTGCCCTGAGCGCGGCGTGCCCGGCGTCTGCCCACCAGACCCCGTCGGCACGGCCGTCCCGGCACGGGACGGCGCCGGGCGCGGGTGCGCGCCGTGCCCGCCGCCACGCCCCCGCCTGCCCTGAGCCGGTCCGGGGGCCCTCGAAGAAAGCACTCACATGCCCGGACGACTCACGCCCAGCCGCCCCGGACCCGCCTCCCCCGCCGCCCGGCGCCCGGGCCGGCTGCGCACCGCGGCCCTCGGAACCGCCCTCGTCTCCGTCCTCGTCCCCGCCCTCGGCGCGTGCGGCGGCGGCGCCGGCGCGTCGACGGGGAGCGCCGCACTGAAGTGGGCCTCCTCCTACTTCCCCGCCCACTGGGACCCGGTGGTCTCCGGCAGCGGCGCCCAGTTCCGCCAACTCGCCCTCGTCTACGCCTCGCTGACGCGAACCGACGAGAACGGCAAGGCCGTCCCCGACCTCGCGAAGAGCTGGGAGTACAACGACAAGGGTGACGAGATCACCTTCCACCTCCGCCCCGGCCTGAAGTTCAGCGACGGCGAGCCCGTCGACGCGGCAGCGGTCAAGGCGGCGATCGAGCGGGCCAAGAAGCAGAAGAACTCGGCGCTCTTCGGCGACCTGACCTCGATCGCGTCGGTGGACGCCGACGGCCTGGACGCGGTCGTCCACCTCACCCAGGTCGACTACCAGATACCCCAGTTGCTCGGTGAGCGCGTCCTGCAGATCGCCAGCCCCAAGGCGGCCGCGGCCCCGCAGAAACTGGACCAGAACCCCGTCGGCGCCGGTCCGTTCGTGGTGAAGCAGCTGATCCCCGGCACCAAGGTGCTGCTCAAGAAGAACCCGGACTACTGGGACGCGAAGAACATCCACATCGACGACGTGGAGCTCACCTCCGCCCCCGACGCCTCGACGGTCGTCTCCGGCCTCCAGACCGGCGTCTACAACTTCGCCGACCTCGAACCGAGTCAGGCCGAGGCCGCCGGGAAGGCCGGCCTGGACGTCTTCGTGCAACCCGGTTTCAACGCCTCGAACCTCAGCCTCAACGTCAACAAGGCGCCGTTCGACGACGACAGGGTCGTCGACGCCGTCCGCCACGCGGTCAACCGCGAGGAGTTCGTCGACAAGCTGACCTTCGGCTACGGGGAGGCGACCGACCAGCCCTTCCCGCCGGGGTACGTGGCCTACGACCCGAAGTCCCGGGACCCGTACCCGTACGACCCGGCGACGTCCCGCAAGCTGCTCGCCGAGGCCGGCCACAAGCCGGGCGACATCAAGCTCGACCTCGTCATCCCGGCGGAGGACCCGCAGGCCGAGATCGTGCAGGCACAGCTGGCCGCGGTCGGCATCACCGTCCGCATCAAGGTCGACAAGAACTGGGCCACCCCGTTCTTCGCCAAGGACCTGACGTTCTCGCTCTACGGCACCACCGGGCGTGACTCCGCGGTGCAGACCCTCACCGCGCACTTCGGGCCCAACGGCCCGCTGAACCTGAGCACTCCGTACGAGCCGGCCGGCTTCGACGCGGCCGTGGCGAAGGTCCGCCGCACGCCCCTGGACTCCCCCGACTACGTGGGGAACCTCCAGGCCGCGACCCGCGCCGGGCTGAAGAGCAAGGCCCTGGTCTTCACGTACTCCTCGCCCAACCTCTTCGCCAAGAGCAAGGCGATCTCGGACCTGCCGAAGAACCCGGCCCACATCGACTGGACCGGCGTGACCATCGCCGGCGGCAGCTGACCACCGTCCACCACTCAAGGGGAGGCAACCTCATGACGACGACCGCCGCGCCGGTCGCCCTCACCCCCCGTCGCGGCGTCGCCGCGGCCAGGGCCCGGCACGCCGCGGGCCGGGTCCTGGCCGCCCTCGCCCGGTCCGTCGCGATCATCGTCCCCGTGTTCCTGGTCGCGACCTTCGTGACCTTCGCGCTGCGGGCGCTGAGCGGGCTCAGCCCCGCACGGATCCAGCTGGGCGAGGACGCGACACCGGAGGCCATCGCCCGGGTCGAGGCCCAGTGGGGGCTCGACCGGCCGTTCCTGGTCCAGTACGGGGACTGGCTCGACGGCATCCTGCACGGGCGGCTCGGCACCAGCTGGGCCAACGGCGCCGACATCTCCACCCTCATCGGGCTCGGCCTGGGCGTAAGCCTCTCGGTCGCGACGCTGGCCCTGCTCATCGGGGTGGTCGTGGGCTTCGCGCTGGGCACGGTGGCGGCGCTGCGCAGCACCACCTGGATCGACCGTGCGATCACCGGATTCGTCACGGTCGTCTCGGTGATGCCGGCCTTCGTGGTGGGCATCGTGCTGGTCGTCGTCTTCGCCGTCGGTCTCCACTGGTTCCCCTCCGGCGGCTACGTCCCGGCGGAGCAGGGCGTCGGGCCGTGGCTGGCCCACATCACCCTCCCGGCGATCGCGCTGAGCTTCGACGTGGTCGCCGACGTCGCCCGCCAGCTGCGCGCGGGCCTCGTGGCGGCCCACCGCGAGAACTACGTGACGGGCGCGGTGGTGCGCGGCCTGAGCCCGCGGCGGATCTTCTTCGGCCACGTCCTGCGCAACGGCCTCGGGCCGGCGCTCGCCACCCTCGGACTGAAGTTCCCGGCCCTGGTGGGTGCCTCCGTCGTCACCGAATGGATCTTCGGTCTGCAGGGCTTCGGCAGGTTCGCCAACGACGCCGCCCAGGCCGGGGACGTACCCGCCGTCCAGGGCGTCCTCGTGGTGTCGATCGTCCTGGTCGTCTCCTTCAACCTGATCGTCAACCTGGTGCTGGCGCGCGTGACGCCGGCGTCCCAGCGGGGGGTCTGACCATGGTGCGCCGCGTCCTCTCCCTCACCTCCGGCCGGATCGCCGCGGTCGTCCTGACCGTGATCGCGCTGCTGGCGCTGCTCGGTCCCTGGCTCGCACCGCACGATCCCCTGG
This sequence comes from Streptomyces sp. NPDC059718, assembly GCF_042733315.1. Lineage (NCBI taxonomy): Bacteria > Bacillati > Actinomycetota > Actinomycetes > Kitasatosporales > Streptomycetaceae > Streptomyces > Streptomyces sp. NPDC059718. Next base: position 41,614 of record NZ_JBHWGA010000027.1, on the reverse strand, counting down.
CCACCGGCGACAACACCCTGGCCGCCGCCTCGGGCTCGCACTGGCTGGGCACGGACTACCTCGGCCGTGACGTCCTCAGCCGGCTCCTGGACGGCTCGCGCGTCAGCGTTCTCGGTTCGCTCGAAGTCGCCCTGACGGCCCTGGTCGTCGGCGCGGTGCCCGGCATCCTGTCCGTCTACTGGGGCCGGGTCTTCGAGTGGACGACCCTGCGCCTGGCCGACACGCTGGTCGCGCTGCCCTTCCTGCTGTTCGCCGTCGCCGTGGTCGCGCTCCTCGGCAACGGCCTCACCCAGGCCATGCTGGTCACCGGCGTGCTGGTGTCACCGCTGTTCTACCGGGTGGCCCGCGCCGCGACCCTGGCCGTGGCGCGCTCGCCGTACGTGGAGGCGGCGCTCGTCTCGGGTGCCTCGACGGGCTGGATCGTACGCCGCCACGTGTGGGGCAAGATCCTCCCGCCGGTCGCGGTCGCGCTCGCCCAGACCATCGGCGTCGGTTTCGTGATCGTCTCCAGCCTGACCTTCCTCGGCATCGGCGTGCAGCCACCGGCACCCACCTGGGGCGGCCTGCTCGCCTCCGACCTGGGCTACCTCAGCCACCAGCCGTGGGCCCCGGTGGCCCCCGCCCTGCTGATCATGGCCACCGTCTGGGCGAGCAACCTGCTCGCCGACGCGATCCGCGACGTCTCCGGCGAGGCGGGACGCGCACTGCTCGACCGCCGCAGGGCCCGCGCCAACCGCCTCGACAAGACCGACCCCGCCCCCGCCGGAGGTGTGCGATGACGACCGTGTCCGAAGGACTGCTCCCCCGGCCTGCCCCGGGCGCCGCGCCGGACACCCCGGCACCGCCGGTGCTGTCCCTCCGCGACGTGCGCATCGGCGACCGCGCGGGCGACCGCGAGATCGTCCACGGGGTGAGCTTCGACCTCGCACCAGGAAAGGCGGTCGGCATCGTCGGGGAGTCCGGCAGCGGCAAGACCCTCACCTGCCGCGCGGCACTCGGCATCCTGCCCGCGCACTTCGAGGTCACCGGTGGGTCGATCGAGATCGACGGCACCGACGTCGCCACCCTGACACGGGCTCAGTGGACGGCCCTGCGGGGCGCCACGATCAGCGCGGTCTTCCAGGACCCGGCCTCCTACCTCAACCCCTCGATCCGGGTCGGCGCGCAGATCGCCGAAGTCGTGCGCGCCAAGAAGGGGCAGCGGCGCCGCGAGGCCCGCCGGCAGGCCGTCGAGCTGCTGCGGACGGTGCAACTGCGCGACCCGGAACTGGTCTACGGCAGCTACCCCCACGAGTTGTCCGGGGGCATGCTCCAGCGCGTCCTGATCGCGGCGGCGATCGCCGCCGGCCCGCGGATCCTCATCGCCGACGAGGCCACCACCGCCCTCGACGTCACCGTCCAGGCCGGGATCCTCGACATGCTCGCCGAACTGCGCGAACAGGCGGGGCTGGCCCTCGTCGTCGTCTCCCACGACCTCGCGGTCGTCGCCCAGCTCTGCGACGAGGTCGTCGTCCTGCGGGAGGGCGAGGTGGTCGAGCAGGGCCCGACCCGCGCGGTGCTGCACGACCCGCGGCACGAGTACACCCGTCTGCTGATCGCCGAACACGAGCAGTACGGCCTGGAGAAGTTCCTCAGCGTGAAGGAGGACGCATGACGGGCGAGCCGCCGCGGACGACGCCGGCCGGCGGTGCGGACCCCGCCGGTCCCGTGCTGGAGATCGCCGGCCTCGACGTGCACTACGGCCTGCGGCGCCGGCGCCGCCAAGCACTGCGCGGGGTGTCCCTGACCGTCGCGCCCGGCGAGGCCGTCGGCCTCATCGGCGAGACGGGATCCGGGAAGTCCACCCTGGCCCGGGCCGTGCTCGGCCTGGTGCGCGCCTCGGCCGGGTCGGTCGTCGTCGGCGGGGAGGACGTCACCCGTCACGGCCCACGCCAGTGGCGCGCCCTGCGCCGCCGGGGCGTCGTCCAGTACGTCTTCCAGGACCCCCTGCGCAGCCTCGACCCGGACCTCACCGTCGAGGAGTCCCTCACCGAACCGCTGCTCCTCCAGGGCGTCCCACGCGAGGAGGCGGCCGACCGGGCGCGGGCGTTCCTCCCCCGCGTCCGCCTGCACGAGGAGCTCCTCGGCCGGCTGCCCGGGGAGCTCTCCGGCGGGCAGCGCCAACGGGTCGCGGTGGCCCGGGCGCTGGTCACCGGACCGCGCCTGGTCATCCTCGACGAACCGGTGAGCGCCCTCGACGCGGCCAACCGCGTGCAGATCCTGGAGATCCTCAAGGAGCTCCGCGCCTCCGGAGTGGCCCTGGTCTTCATCTCCCACGACCTCGGCTCCGTGGCCGGGGTCTGCGACCGCGTCGCCGTGCTCCACCAGGGCGAACTGGTCGAGGTCGGCACCACCCACGACGTCGTCAACCACCCCCGCCATCCCTACACGCGCCTGCTCATCGGCTCGGCGCCCACCCTGCGTTCCGCCCCGGCGGACCGGGCCGAACGCGAAGCGCTGCGCGCCCTGCTGCGCACCTGACCCCACGACAGACAGGAACAGCCACCATGTCCCGCAGGATCCACCTCGCGCTCCACCCCTACGGCGTCGGCGGCCCCGGCCAGCACGGCCTGTGGAAGGACTCCCGCGTCGCCAAGAACGCCAGCACCGACATCAACTACTACATCGCGCAGGCCAAGGCAGCCGAACACGCCCTATTCGACGCCCTGTTCATCGTCGACAGCCAGTTCATCAACGCCACCTACCCCGCCCACTACCTCAACCGGCTGGAGCCGCTGACCCTGCTGTCGGCGGTCGCCACGCACACCCGTCACGTCGGGCTGGTCGGCACGGCCAGTTCGACGTACAACTCGCCGTTCAACCTCGCCCGCCGCTTCGCCTCGCTCGACCACATCAGCGGCGGCCGCGCCGGCTGGAACGTCGTGACCAGCTTCGACACGGGCACCTCCAGGAACTTCGGGTTCGACGAGCACCTGGACTACACCTCCCGCTACGGCCGTGCCCTGGAGTTCGTCCGGGTCGCCCGCGGCCTGTGGGACTCCTACGAGGACGACGCCTTCCCGGCCGACGTGGAACGGGGCGTCTTCCTCGACCCGGCCAAGTTGCACGCGCTCGACCACGAGGGCGAGCACTTCAGGGTCGCCGGCCCCCTCAACCTGTCCCGGTCCCCGCAGGGCCAGCCCGTGATCTTCCAGGCCGGCGTCTCCGAGGAGGGCCGCGACCTGGCCGCCCAGGTGGCCGAGGGCATCTACGCGCCCGGGGGCACCCTCGGGCAGGCACAGGAGTACTACGCCGACATCAAGCAGCGCACCGCCTCCTACGGCCGCGACCCCGACCACATCAAGATCTTCATCCACGGCGGACCGGTGGTCGCCGCCACCGACGAGGCCGCCCGGCGCCGCGAACGGGAGATCTTCGAGGAGGACAACGACTTCGACCGCAACCTCGCGCTGCTCGGACGTTCCTTCGGCGCCTACGACTTCAGCGTGCACGACCTCGACGCGCCCTTCCCCGACGTCGCGCACCTCGCCGAGAAGGGCGGACGCACGGGCGCGGCCAGGATCATCGAGCGGGCCAGGGCGGAGAACCTGACCCTGCGCCAGGTCGCTCAGTCGGCCAACGAGTTCCGCACCTCGCCCTTCGTCGGATCGCCGCGGACCGTCGCCGACACCATCGAGCAGTGGTTCGACGCCGGCACCTTCGACGGCATCAACCTCGCCTTCCGCACCGACGACGAGCTCGAACTCTTCGTGGACGGCGTCGTGCCCCTCCTCCAGAAGCGCGGCCTGTTCCGCACCGAGTACGAGGCCGACACCCTGCGCGGCAACCTCGGCCTGCCGGTCCCCGCCAACCGCCACACCCGCGAGCGCCTGCTCGTGGCCGACTGAGCACGGGACGGGACGGACAAGGCCATGACCACCGAGCACCCGCGCCTGCGACTCGGCTTCCTCACCCACGTGCAGGGCCGCGACGACGACCCGGTCCGCACCTACCGCAACGCCCTGGAACTCTTCGTCGCCGCCGACGAACTCGGCTTCGACGCCGGCTGGGTGGCCCAGCACCACGTCTCCCTCGGCGGCGGGGGGCTGTCCTCGCCCTGGACGTTCCTCGCCCACGTCGCGGCGCGCACCACCCGGATCCGGCTCGGCACCGCCGTCACCATCCTCCCGCTGGAGGACCCGATCCGGCTCGCCGAGGACGTCGCCACCGTCGACACCCTCAGCGGCGGCCGCGTCGAGATCGGCGTGGGCAGCGGCTACAACGGCCTGGAGTACGCCGCCTTCGGCCGGGACGTCGCCCGCAAGCGCGAGCTGACCAGCGAACACCTCGACGTACTGCGCAGCGCGCTGGCACGTGAGGAGGTCGGCGCGCCCGGCTTCCGCATCCAGCCGGCCGCCGGCGACTTCGGCGACCGCATCTGGCAGGGCGCCTTCAGCACGCAGGGCGCCGCGTACGCGGCGGCCGCCGGGTCGAACCTCCTGCTCAACCGGGCGGCGTACGGCTTCGACTCCCCGACCGACGCGGTGCAGCGACCCTGGGCGGACGCGTACCTCGACGCCTGGGACCGGCCGCGCCGCCCGCGAATCGGGCTGTCGCGGTTCGTGTTCCCGGCCAAGGACCGGCGGACGGCGCTGGGGCAGATCGGCGAGGACGTCCACCGGGCGGCGCTGCGCATGGCGGAGGGCGGCGCCTTCCCGAAGGGCCTGGACCTGGACGAGGCGCTGCGCCGCTTCCACTCCTTCTTCGGGCATCCCGAGGAGATCGTCGCGGCGCTGCGGCGGGAGCGGGTCCTGCCGGTCGCGACCGACCTGATCACCCAGTTCAACCCCGCCGTCCCCGACCACGACGCGGCGTTGCGCGCCCTGGAGCTCATCGCGACCGAAGTGGCGCCGACGCTGGGCTGGCGGCGCGCGGCCGAACCCGAGCCCCGGCCCGAGCCGGCAGGAGTCTGACATGACCGAGCAGACCGAGCAGCCCAAGCAGACCGACCGCATCGACCACGCCGACCACACCGACCACCACGGGCCCGAGGGCCTGCTCGTCCGCGGCACGGTCGTCGTGGTGCCGGGCCGCGGCGAGACACGGGCGACCTACGCCCGCTTCGCCCGGCGGTTGGCCGCCGACGCCTATCGCGTACGGGTCGTCGACCCCCCGGAGCCGGACGCGGACGACCCGGCCGGTTCCCTGACCCGGTTCGGCGAGCGCCTCGCGGACGCCGTCGAGGGCACCGCCGCCGAGGGCGCGCCGGCCGCCCCCGTCGTCCTGGTGGGCGCCGACTCCGGCGCCGTCGCCGTCGCCGCGCTCCTGGGCGGGCCCGGCCGGGCCGGCGTCCGGCCGGACGGCGTCGTCCTCGCGGGGCTTCCCGGCCGGGCGGCCCCCGCCGAGGACGGCGGCTGGGACGGGGAGCTCGACGTCCGCACGTCCTGCCCCACCCACCGCGACACGCTCACCCGGGACCCGCGCGTACGCCGGGGCTCGCTGGGCGAGGCGGTGCCCGACGCCCTGCTCACCGCCGCGTACGAGGCCGAACTCACCCTTCCCGCGCTCTTCCTCGCCGGCGACGCCGACCCGCTCGCCGATCACGACGCGCTCGCGCGCGCCGCCAAGTCCCAGCCCCGCGCCCGGCTTTCGGTCGTCCGCGGCGCCCACCACGACGTGCTCAACGACGTACAGCACCGCTCGGTGGCAGCCGAGGTCGTCACCTTCCTGGAGACGCTGCGCAACGGGCTGGTGCCCGTCGTGGCCGTGGAATCCAGCACCTGGTGACCGCATCGAGGTCCCCGCTCGCCCCCACCCCGCCCGCCCGAACCCGGAAGGTCCCCATGGCCGTCATCCTGTCCGTCTCCGGAAGCCCCTCCGCCACCTCCCGCACCCAACGGCTGCTGCGCCACCTGGACGACCGGCTGCGGCTCCAGGGCCACGAGGTGGTCCCCCTGGACGTGCGTACGCTGCCCGCCGACGCCCTGCTCGGCGCCGACGTCCACCACCCGGCCATCACCGGGGCCGCGGCCCTGTTCCAGCGGGCGGACGGGGTGGTGATCGGCACGCCCGTCTACAAGGCCGCCTACTCGGGCCTGCTGAAGTCGCTGCTCGACCTGCTCCCGCAGTTCGCCCTCGCCGACAAGACCGTGCTGCCGCTGGCCACCGGTGGCACCACGGCCCACGTCCTGGCCATCGACTACGCGCTGCGCCCGGTGCTGAGTTCCATGGGCGCCGCCCACATCGTCCCGGGGTGGTTCACGCTCGACAAGGACCTCACCGTGGCCGACGACGGCACGCTGACCGTCGCGCCCGCCACGGCCGAGGCCCTGACGCAGGTCACCGACCGCTTCTCCGCCGCGTTGGGAGGCCGTACGACCGTGCTCGCGCCCACGGGGTGAGCCCGTGCCCGCCGTACGCCGCGCGCGGGGTCACATCGCGGGGCCGGCCCCCTGGCACAGGTCGCGGATCGCGGTCACGTGCGGGTGCCAGGGGCGCGTGGCCGGCCCGGTGAGGAGCAACCGCCGTTCCACGCGCGGCAGTACGGGGACGAGGGTGAGGCCGCCGGGCAGCATGCTGCCCGCCAGGGAGGGGACGACCGCGACGCCGAGGCCGGCCTCCACCATGCAGAGCAGCGTGCCCAGTTCACGGATGTGCTGGGTGGGGCGGTAAGGAACCCCGGCCCGCGCGTGGAGTTCCCTGAGCTGGCTCTCGGCGCCGGAGGTGGTGGCGAGCAGCGGGTCGTCCAGGAGGTCGGCCAGTTCGACGGACTCCTCGCCGGCCAGCGGGTGGTCGCCGCGCAGGACGGCCTCGAGCGCGTCCGTCGCGACCTGGACGGCCCCGCGGGGCGCCGGGTCCGGGTCGATGAGGATCGCCGCGTCGACCGTGCCGCTCTCCAGCCACTGGGTGATCTCCTCGGCGAAGCCCTCGAAGATCCTGACCTCGACCTGCGGGACGTTCTCGCGCCACAGCTTCAGCAGCCGGGGAAGCAGCCCGTGCGCGGCGGTCGGCGGCACGGCCAGGGTGATGGCGCCCTCGGCACCGGCGTCGTGCCGGGCGGCCGCCGCGGCGTCGAAGGCCCGGGCCGCGGCGAGGGTGGCGCGCGCGTGCGGCAGCAGCGCGTCGCCCAGGGGCGTGGGCCCGACGGGTGCGGCGCGCCGCACCAGTTCACCCTGCACGGCGCGCTCCAGGGAGGCGAGCGAGTGCGACACCGAGGACTGGCTCATGCCGAGCGCGGCGGCCGCCGTGCCGAATCCCCGGTGGTCGGCGACCGCGACGAACACGCCCAGTTGCCGCAGGGTCACGTCCATCGGTGCCTCGCATCACGGGATGAGTGCCATCGATTTGCCTCATCCTACGCGGCCCGGCGACGCTGGCGGAGTCCCGACGGGACCCATCGACGGGAGGCACCCCATGCGGAACACGACAGGAGCGGGCCGGGTCGTCGTCGGCGCGAGCGGTTCCCTCGCCAGTCTCGCGGCGCTGCGCCGCGGCGTCCTCGAGGCCCGCGCGACCGGGCGGCCGCTGCTGGCCGTCATGGCCTGGGAGCCTCCGGAGGGCGAGGTCCTCTACGGCCTGCAGCCCGAGTCCGCCTGGGCGGACGCGTGCGCCGCGGAGGCCGCCGGACGCCTGGACCGGGCCCTGGACGAGGCGCTCGGCGGCATGCCGCCGGACGTGCGGATCGAGCGGTGCGTACTCCGGGGCGCCCCCGGGGCCGTGCTGTGCGCCGTCGCGTCCGGCGCCGACGACCTGCTGCTCGTCGGCGCGGCCCGGTCCTCGCGGACACCGGTGGGTGTGCACCGCAGGCCCGTGCAAAGGGCCGTCCTGGCGGACGCCGTGTGCGACGTCGTGATCGTCGGCGGACCGCGCCTGCGGCCCGCGGAGGCGCGGCTGCTGCGCCGCTGCCGCCGGCAGGACGCCCGGCTGAGGACACGTCAGCAGCCGGTCTGAGTGCGTACACCGTCGGCGTACGGACGTCACCGACCACCGATCCCCGGAGGGGACCCCGTATGACCCGAGGGACCGGCCCCGCTCCCCACGCCGATCCCGGCAGGGCCCGCGATTGCCGGACCTGCCGCGGTTGGGGAACGCTCGTCACCGGCCACGACGGCCTCGCCCTGTGCCCGGTCTGCCAGCTCCCCCGGCAGCGGTCCTGCCCCGCCGTCCCGCACGCCGAGGACCCTCCCCCGCGCCGCGCCGCCCGGTACTCCGCGGCCGCCGCGGCCGTCCGCTGCCGCTGCGCCGGGCGCTGAGGCCCCGGGCGGCACCGACCGGACGGTGCCACCCCTCCGGGGCCGTCCCGCGGGGCGACCCGGCAGGGGCCCGGCGATCGTCGCCGTGCGCGGGGGGCGGGCCGGATCCGGCCCCCTACCGGGCGGCCGGGCCCGGGCGGGACACTGACAGCGCGGTCGTGCCGGGCGGGGGGCGGGTGGGTCCCGCGGCGCGGAGGGGGAAGGGGGACGGGATGGCGGTCGGCTCCACCGAGGTGACGGCTCTGGCGGGATCCCTGACGGCACTCGGCCTGGAACCGGGCGGGGTCGTCCTGGTGCACGCCTCGCTGCGCGGCGCGGGCGGCACCCGCGCGGGCACGGTGCTCGGCGCGCTGCTGCGGGTGCTGGGACCGCACGGCACGCTGGTGACGCCCAGTTTCACGCCCGAGAACTCCGACTCCTCCTCCGCCCACCGGGCGCGTGTGGCGGGGCTGGACCCCCGGGAGGCCGCCGCCGTACGGGGCGCGATGCCGCCCTTCGATCCGGCCTCCACACCCGCGCCCGGGATGGGGGTGCTCTCGGAGACCCTGCGCACCGCGCGGGGTGCGGTGCGCAGCGCCCATCCGCAGACCTCCTTCGTGGCGTACGGCCCGGCCGGGGACGCCATCACGGCGGGGCACGGCGCCGACTGCCACCTCGGCGAGCGGTCCCCCTTGGCGGCGCTCTACCGGGCCCGCGCCCGGGTCCTGCTCCTCGGCGTCGGGTTCGACGTGTGCAGCGCGTTCCACCTGGCCGAGTACCGGGTGCCCCGGCCGCCCCTGCGCACCTACCGCTGCGTCGTCGTCAGGGGCGGCCGGCGTTCCTGGTGGAGCTACGAGGACGTGGCCCTGGACGACTCGGACTTCGCCGCCCTGGGCGCGGCGTACGAGGCCGAGGGCACGACCAGGACCGGCACCGTGAGCGGGCTCCGGTGCCGGTTGCTCGACCTGCGGGAGGCCGTCGACTTCGCGGTGCGCTGGATGCCCGCGAACCGGCCGCGCCGGGCGGGCGCCGGGGCCGGGACCGGGCCCGGGCCCGGGCCCGGGCTCACCTGAGGCGGTCGAGGACCCTGCCGGCCCGCAGGAGGTGCAGGTCGTGCCGTACGGCCGCGGGGAGCGCGGCCTCGTCGTACGGCACGCCGTCCAGGAAGTCGCGCAGTCCGACGTCGCCGACGCGTGACATCGTGTACGGCGGAACGGAGTGCCGGGTGAGCACGAGGGGCCCCGGTCCGGCGTGCCCGAGCGCCTCGGCGAAGATCGCGCGCACCCGGTGGAAATGACGTTCCTGGACGCCGCCGATGTCGATGACGCCGACGGCTTCCGCGTCGGAGGGCGCCGTGCCGCCGATTCTTCGCAGCGGCAGCCGGCCGAGGTCGTGCAGCAGCACGTGGGCGGCGGCGTACTCGAGGGTCTGCCGGTCGGAGAGGCTGCCGCCCTTCCCCTGGAGCCGCCGGGTGATCTCCTCGCGCGGCTCCTCCCCGAGCCGGGCGATGGTGTCCTCGATCGGATCCTCGCCCGCGTGCAGGGGGAGGTCGGCGAACAGCCCGTAGTGGCCCGCCATCGGGCCCTGGTCCAGGACGCGGCACAGGTGCTCGGCGAGGAGCCGGCCCTCCTCCGCGACGACCGCGGCGGGCAGGGCGTTGATCCGCGCGCCCAGTTCGCCCACATAGAGCACCTGCAGGTACGGCGGGCGGCCCGTGACCGCCTGGACCCGTTCCGCCATGAGCACGGCGGGCAGCACGTAGCTCAGGGCGCGCAGCGGCATGCGCACCGACGCGCCGAACACCACCCGCAGCACCGGCGGTCCGTACACGGCGGCCTTGCCCACCACGTCCAGGAGCGGCTCCACTCCCCCCTCGGGCAGCCCGCGGACGTACCCCTGCAGCCGGGCCGTACGGCCGACGACGGCGTCGAGGAGGGCCGGGCGCACCCGGTTGACCACCCCCGCGGCGGCTCCGTACTCCGAGGGCCGGAACCGGGCCAGGCACGAACGGACGTCCGCTTCGGCGAACGGGATCATGGTGTCCTGTCCCATCAGCGGGATTCCGCGCAGGACCGCGGTCAGCAGGTTCTCCTGCCGCTTGCCCAGGCCCGGGGGCGCGGAAGGGGACGGCGCCGGCCGGGGGCCGGGACGGGAGAGCGTCGCGGGGTCGACCCCACCCATCAATGAGTCGTACATATAAAGTGATAGCCAGTCATACATGTGCTGCGGAACGGGTCATGACGAGACGTCAGCGGATTCTTCCATGATGGCGCCAGTGCGGGCGTCCGTGACCGCGCCCGTTCGTACCGGTTCGGACGGGTGGGGGATGAAGAATACGTACACCTACGCCGTGAGTTACCTGCATGGCAGGGACGAGGCCTGGGTGGCGCGCTTCCTGGACGACCTGGACCGGCGGCTGGGCACCTCCCCGGTCCGTTTCGTCAGGGCGGCCGCCGACGGCGGCCGGGGCCCGGCCTCGCCCGGGGTGGCGACGGCGGACCGCGTCCTCGTCCTGTGCTCACCGGCCTACTTCAGCGAGGGCCCCGCGGACGCGGACTGGGCGATGCTCGCCCACCGCACGAGCCTGGACCGGGCCCGCGGGGCGGCGGAGAACGGCATCGTGCTGCCCCTGCTCTGGGAACCCGTGCTCCAGCGGATGCCGACGGTGGTGGCCGAGGCGGACACGTTCACGGCGGGGCAGCCGCCCGAGTACCGGACCCACGGACTCGCGTTGATGACGATGCAGGCCGCGCGCCACCGGGCCGCCCTCGACGAGGTGCTCGGCAACCTCACCCGATGGCTCACCACCGCTCCCCCCACCGGAAGCGGCCCCGCCCCGCAGGACATCCCCGCCGAACTCCCCCCGGCCCTGACCTCGGACGACACCCGGTTCACCGGCCTGTACCGCGGCCAGCTGACGGGCACCGCGCCCGGACTCACCGGCGGGCGCCCACTGGGCCGGCGACTGAGCTGGCAGGACGGTCCGTCGCGACGGCACACCCCGTCCGGGGAGCCGGCGGCCGCGGGGCGGCGGCTGCTGCTGATCGGCCCTGCGGGTTCCGGGCGCAGCGCCGTGCTCGGGCACCTGGCGGACCGCGTCGCGGCCGGACCGAGCGGAGCGCCCTGGGGCTGCCAGGTGGCGTTCACCCTGCGGGCGGACACCGGCGGCCTGCCCTCCCCCGACGGGATCGTCCAGGCGGCCGCCCCCTCGCTGGCCGCCCGGGAGCCCGCGGGCTGGACCGCCCGGCAACTGCGCGGCGGGCGCGCGCTGCTGGCCGTCCACGGCCTGGACCGCGCGCCGGTCCGCATGCGCCCCGCGGCCTGGGAATGGCTGCTGCGCACGGCCGAGCACTACCCCGACGCCGTGATCCTGGTCGAGGCCAACGGCAGTTCGGTGCCCTGGCACCGGCTCGACGGTGTCTTCACCCCGGTCCTCCTCGACCCCCTCGACCCCGCGGAACGCGAAGCCCTCCTCGCCGGGGGCGATCCCCTCGCCGGCGCCCCCGGCGGCAGGTCCGCGCTCACCGCCCTGGCCGACGACCCGCTGCTCACCGACGCCGTCCGCTGGCCGTCCGCCGCGGTCGCCGTCCGGCACGCGGCCCGGGCCGCCGGGGACCGCGGGCCGGACCGCATGGATCTGCTGCGCGCCGCGGTGGCCGCCGTCTGGCGCCCCGACCGGGAGGCCGCCAACGCGCGTACCAGGGTGCGCGACAGCGTCCTGCGGGCCGCGGCCGGCGGCCTGGCCGCGGCGACGCTCGGGTCCGGCGACGCCCCGCTCCTGGCCGACACGGCACTCGACGCGCTGTACGGACTGAGCGCGCCCGGCCTCACCGGCACCGTTCCCCCCGCCCGGCTGCTGTCGCAACTGGCCGACGAGGCGGGCATCCTGTACGCGCCGGCTCCCGCGACGATCGCCTTCGCCGGCGAGTCCGTACGGCAGTACCTCGCGGCGGAGCACCTGGCCGCCCACGCCGGTCCCGACGGCGACCGGATCCTCGCCGAGCACCTCGAACGAACGGGGTCCTCCGGGCTCGCCCGCCTGGTCGCCGAACTGAGCGCGGTCCGCAAGTCGCTCCCGGACGTCCCCGGGCTCCTGGAGCACGGTGCCACCGGCCGGCGCCTGACGGCATCGGCGACGCCGGGGAGGCGGGCCACGGGTCCCGTCGTCGTACGGTCCGCGGACGAACTCGCGGGCCTGGCCGCGCGGCGGGACGCCGCGCCCGAGGTCTGGTGCCAGGGGCCGCTCGGGGAACTGGAGGCCGTGCTGCCCGGGATCCCCGGACTGCGGAGCCTGGTGATCCTGGACCACCCGGAGATGACCGCGGTGCCGGACCTGAGCCGCTGCGCCGCGCTCCGGTCGCTGCGCCTGTCGAACTGCCCCCGGCTGCGCGACCTGACCCCCCTCGGCGCCTCCCCGGTGATGTTCCTGACCATCGCGCCCTGGCTCCCGTCCCTGGACCTGAGCCCGCTTCAGCATGCGCCCTGGCTGCGGAGGATCGACCTGGTGACCGCCGCTGCGCGGGGCGGCGACGACGCCGTCCGCGCCCCGCGCGTCGGGCGCGCCGACGTGCGCGTGCTCGCGCCGCCGGGCCCTCCGGGGGGTCCTCCCGGCCTGTAGATCAGCCGCGACGCGGTCCGTTACAGTGGCGCCACAGCGTGTGGTGGCATGACGTTCTCGGGGGGCACATGCGGTACACCAAGGTCTTCGACCCGCAGGCGCCCGCCGCCGTCGGGGAGACCGGCGCCGACACATCCTCGGGGCGTCAGGACGACCAGGTGTACCTGTTCGACGAGGACACGGTGCTCGCCGTCAACGTCGCGCTGGTGACGCGCCGTCCGCTGCTCGTCCTCGGCCCGCCCGGCTCGGGCAAGTCCACGCTCGCCCCCAACGTGGCACGCGTCCTGCGCTACCGCTTCTACGCGGAGGTCGTCACCGCCCGCACGGAGGCACCCGATCTGCTCTGGCGCGAGGAGGCGTTCCGTCAGCTCAACGACGCCTCCCGGGGCAGGCTCGGCTCGCCCGGCGACCACCCGTACCACCGGCCCGGCCCCTTGTGGAAGGCACTGGACCCCGCCCAGGACGACGCGGCCCCGGACGGTCTGCGCGACCGTCCCGCCGTGGTCCTCATCGACGAGATCGACAAGGCGGACCCCGACCTCCCCAACGCGCTCCTCGACCCGCTGGACAACCTGCGCTTCGAGGGCCCGGACCGCTCCCGGGTCACGGTGCGCCCCGAGATCGGGCCGCCACTGGTCGTCATCACCAGCAACGAGGAACGCGAGTTGTCGGCCGCGTTCCGGCGGCGCTGCATCCCGCTGCGGCTGCAGGTCCCCGGGCGCGCCCACCTGCTGGAGGTCGCCCGGCTGCACATGGGATCGGACTTCGATGCGGAACTCGGCGCCGAGGTGGCCGACCTCTTCCTCGCCCAGGGCTCCGGTACGGGTCGTCTCGCGGCGGCGAGCACCGCGGAATACCTGGACACGCTGCGGGCGTGCCACGAGATGGGGCTGACCGCAGATTCCGAACTGTGGCGCAGCGTCGCGCGGTTCGCCATGGTCAAGGACACCTACGAGCCGACGGCCTTCGCGTGAGCCGCGGTCCGGTGCACGCCGGCGACGTCGTGCGCGCCGCCGCCGCGCTGGGCATCGCCGACCCCGCGGGCGTCCTCTCCCTGGTGCGCGCCATGGGTCTGCCCGGCCCCGGACCCCGGCCCCCGGAACCGGACGGCCCGGGGACGGAACCCCGGCAGGGCGGCGAACCAGCGCCGCCGGCCCGTCCCGTCGGCCGGACGGTGCCCGGGGCCGGCGGCGGCGTGCCGGAGCCGTCCCCGGGGACCGCCACCGGCGCCGACCCCGCGGGCCGGTCGGTCATCACCTTCGCTCCTCCGCGGACCCCGCCCGGACCCGGGCGACCGGCCGGTGAGCCGGCCGGTCCTGAGGAGCCGCTCTTCGCCGACCGCGCGGAGGTCACCGAGCAGCCGCCGTCGCCGCCGTGGAATCCGCGCACCCAGCAGGCGATCATGCTCACGGTGGCGGCCACCGAGGCGCTCGGCAGGGAGCTGGACCATCGCAGGCTGATCGACCTGATGGTCCGGCGCCTGGGTGGAAGGCCGTCGTCCGGCGGCCTTCGCCTCCCCTACCGGCCCCGCCCCACCACCCGGGCGGGGCTGCACGTGCTGCTGGACCGGAGCCCTTCCATGCGGCCGTTCCGCCACGACCACCAGTGGGTCGCCCGGCTGGCCCGGCAGGTACTCGCCCCCGACCAGCTGCGGATACTCGACTTCCGGCTGCCCCAGGGCGCCAGCGCGGACGGCGGCCGCACATGGGGTGCGGCGCTCCGCCCGGCACCCGGCACTCCGGTGCTGCTCGTCTCCGACCTCGGCCGGCTGCGTCCTCCGGTGGCGGTGCGCAATCAGGCCTCACCGGCCGACTGGCTCGCGTTCCTCGGCCGGCTGAAGCACGCCGGTCACCCGGTGACCTGCCTGACCCCGTTCAGTCCTGACGTCTACCCGCCCGCCGTCCGCCGGTTGGTGGCCCTCGTCCCGCTGGACCGCCGTACGTCGGTGTGGTCGGCGCGCTCCCAGATCAGACGGCTGCGCCGCCGGAGGCAGGCATGGTGACGGCGGCCGCCGGACGGACCTCCGCGGCCAGGCTGATCCACGAACAGCGCCAGGAGGAACCGGACGTGGTCCGGCTGGCCCAGTCGCTGAGCCTGGCGGCGCAGGCCGAACCGTACGTCGTGCGTGCCGCGCGCCTGCGGTTCGTGCCGCGCAGCAGCGCCGGGCTGGAGGCCCAGCTGTGGTTCTCTCCCCTGGTCGAGGCCGCAGGAAGCCTGACCATGGTGCTCGACCCCGCGGTGGCCGCGGTCCTGCGCCGGGACCTCGCCACGAACGACCGCGCCCTGCTCGCCTCCGTCCGCAGCTTCACCGAACGCGCCCACCACGACGCGCCCCTGGCGGTACGCACCTTCGAGACCCTCCTGTGGGCCGGCACGGCGCAGGCGGTGCCCGCGGAAGGCGACATCCGGCGGGAGCTCGAACCCTTCCTCGCCCAGGTGCTCTCCGACGGCCCCGAGGCCCTGGAGGCCGGCCGGTGGGCGATCCGTCACCTGCCCCGACTGCCCGAGGCCGTACGGGACTCGGCACCCGCGCGGCGCCTGCGCATCGCCGCGGCCGAGCGCCTGGGCCTGGAGCTGACGCCCGCCGCGGCGGGTCTGCTCCCGGAGGAGGTGACGGCCGTCCGCCGGATGGTCCACCGTGACGTCGACGTCGGGATCCGCGCGGAGCCCGGCGGCATCGTGCTGACCAGACCTCCGGAACGCGACGCCCAGGTGTGCCAGGTGAGCGGGGCCGCCAGGGTCAGATTGCGCCTGCGGGCCGCCCTCCCCGGAGCGGCCTGGCACGAACTGGACCTGCACGACCGCAGACGGGCCACCGCGCCCCTGGACGTGGTGGCCGCGGCCCGGCTCGACGGCAGCCTCGACGGCGCCCGGGCCGAACTGGGGGACGTGGTGCGCTGCGTCTGGGCCGGGGAGCACGGAGCGCTCGCGGTCAGCGCGGCGGGCCGTACCGAGATCCGGGTCGACGCGGCCGGACGGGTGCTGGTCGCGGACCTCCCGGTGCCCCCCGACCTGCTCGCGGTCGCCGACGCGGGGCCGCCGAGGGCGGCCGCGGCCGGGGGCTCCGGGCTCCAGGTGGTCGGCGCCGCCCTCGACGCCTCGGGCGAGGTGACCGCCCATCCGTGGTCCCCTGCGCCGACGGCACTGGGCTGGGCGGCGCCGGGCGGGCCGGGCACCGGCCCGGCCGTCCTCTGCGTGGCGGAGGGCCGGAAGGTGCACCTGCTGGACGACGGCGATCCGCGGCGCGTGGTCCTGACCCTCGATCACCCCGCCGACGTGACCCACCTGTGGACCTCGGTCTCGGCGGCCCTGATCGCGGTCGCGGACGCCGAAGGAAGGGTCGTGGCACGTCACGCCGCGCCCGGGAACGGCATGGTCTCCCGTCGGTTCGCCACCGGGGGGTCCCCGGTGACCGCGCTCGCGGGCGATCCGCTGACCGGGGACGTCGTCTGGGCCACCGAGGACGGCCGGGTGTGGCTGGCCCGGAGCCCGGAGGACGACGCGGGCCATCCGGTGCCGCTCGGCCGGCTGCCCCGGCCGGCCACCTCACTGGCCGTCTCCTCCTCCGACGCCACGGTGGTCGCCGCGGACGGGGGACGCCACCTGCTGCGGCTGCGCCGTCCCGCGGCCGGCGACCCGGAGGACCCCGGCTCCGCGCCGCTCCCCGGCGCCCGGCTGCCGTTCCAGGTGCGCGAGGTGTTCACGGCCGGCCGGGGCCGCCTGATGCTCACCGGAACCGGCGGGCCGGTCGAGATACGGTCCGAGGACGGCAGGGTCCACCTCGTCCTGCCCTACCCCGCCGCCACGTCCGCGTCCACGTCGACGTCGCGGGCGCCGGGGCCGGGGCCCTCCTGGCTGCGCGCATCGGTCGGCGTGGCGCTTCCCGGCCCCGGACCGGAGGCACCGCCCGAGGACGTGCTGCGTGCCGCCCGCCGCTGCGGCATCGGCCACATCCGGCTCTCCGGGCCGCACCCGCACGACTCCCGTCGCACGGACCTCGTGGTCGAGCGGGCCGGGGAGGCCGGACTGCGCGTCGTCGCCGGCCTTCCCGCTCCCCTGCCGCAAGCCGCGCCCGCCGACGTCCTGCTCGACGCGCGACGTCTCCTCGACGCCCGCGTCGACGCACTGCTGCTGGAGGACCTGGCGGCCTGGCCCGCCCACCTGCTGGACGACCTGCGGCACCTGACGGACGCCTACACCGGTGTGGGCCTGATCGGCACCGCCGGACCGTCGCCCACCGGCGGGCCCGAGGAAGCGGCCCCGCGAAGCGCCGTCCATCTGACGGTGGGCCCTCCGCCGCTCCCGCGACCCGGGGCCTGGACGGTCCCGCCGGGCACGGCCTGGGTGCTTCCGGAGCGGCCGCCGGCCGATCCGGGCGTCCTGCTGGCCCTGCCCGGCTGCCACGAGGTCCCCGCCGGTCTGCTGACGGCCACGGGGCACCGGGCGGAGGCGCTGCGCGTCCTGCTCTCCGTCCGGGCACGGCAGCAGGCCCTGGTCCACGGCTTCGTCGACGCGGCGCTGCCCGAACCGGTGCCAGGGGTGACGGCGTTGTGGCGGCGCCACGGCAGCGAGGCCGTCCTGTGCCTGGGCAACGCCGGCGACGCGCCGGTCGCGGTCACCGTACCGGCGCCGCACGACGGGCCCGAGCTGGTCGGGATCGCGACGCTCGGCGCCGCCGGGGGAGAGCCGCGGCCGCTCACCGTACGCCCGTCGGCCGGCGGGTACGCGATCACGGTGGCCGCCGGTGCGACCCACTGGCTGAGCCTGTGGGAGAGCACCGACCCCGGATGGCGGCCGGGCGCATGAACGGGACGACGTCGCGCCCGCTGGTCTTCCTCAGCCGCAGCGAACCGCCCGGCTGCACCTGCACCTGCTGGCCGGCCAGGAGATCGGTGATCGGCCTGCTCGAGGCCGCCGGCTGCGAACCGATCGTGATCGACAGGCAGACGCTGGTGCCGGGCCAGGACTGGATGGAGGCCATATCCGACGGCATGGGCAACGCCCACGGCATGGTGCTGCTCGCGTCGCCGCACGCCGTCGAGTCACCGCACGTCCAGAACGAGCTGGCCATGGCGGAACTGCGCAACCGGCACGACGGCTTCCCCATCATCCTCGTGCTGCTCCCCGAGATCGACCGGGAGGGCCTGGAGGCCAGCAGGCTCGGTTCGCTCAGTCCCACCCGGCGGCAGAACATCGACTGGCCCGCCGACGGGGACCTCGCCGACGTCGTCAGGGACATCACTCCCCAACTGGAGCTGATGCGGGCCCAGGTGAACGAGGACCGGGTGCACCAGCGGGTCGTCCAGCACCTGCGCGAGGTCGACGGGCCCGTCCTGAGCCGTGCCGGGGACCGGCTCGGTGTCTCGCGGGAGATCCTGCTGCCCCTGATGCACCACCGCGTCGCCGAGGGGCTGCTCACGGAACGCCGCAGTGAGCCCCAGGACGATCCGCTGCGCGCGGCCCTCACCGAACTCCTGCCGCTCCAGGCGACCTCCGGATCGCGCGAGGTGATCGAACTCAGCGTCACCCATGCCCGGGTCCCCGCATCGGACTCCCGGCGCATCAACGAGGTGCTTACGGCCCCGGCGGCCCCGCGGGCCGCGGTGCTGCCCGCACACTCCACCGAGACCGCCCGGCGCTTCGTCCACCGCGCCAGCGGGCAGCCCGTGGCCTGGGACCACTTCGTCGTGCCCATCGACGTGGGTTCCGGCGTCGCGGAGAGCCTCATCGCCGGCGTCCGGGACCACCTGACCGAGGTCGACGTCCACGACCTGGAGACCCTGCTGCAGCACGAGCACGACTTCGGACCGGTGGTGGTGATCGTGCCGCATCCCCCGGACCCCGACCTCGTGGCGCGGCTCGGCGAGGAGTTCCCGGCGGGTGTGCTCTTCCTCTTCGTGGTGGACGGCGACCTGGTCGGCACCGCGCCCGATCCGCTGCCGCGGCTGCAGGGGCTGCCCCGCCCGCACGAGGAGGAGATGAACCGCACCATACGCACCTTCGTGCGCCGCTACGCGGGCCGCAACTGACGACGAGCCGCCCCCGGGATCCGGGAGCGGCTCGTCGTGGCGGCGGTCCGGCCGCCGGGTCAGATCGGCGGCATCTCCAGCTCGAAGTCGATGCGCCGCTGTTCCCTCATGGCGACGGTCGTGGGATGCGTGTCCCCGAACCGGGCGGCGGACCGGCGCGTGATCTCCCGCACGCGGTCCTCCGCTCCGGGGTCGCCGACGCGCATCCGGTCGACCGCGAGGTTGTACTCACCGCAGAGCACGCGGGGGTGCCGGTCGCCGAAGAGGGACAGGAACTCGCGGTGCGCGCGCTCGTCCTCCGCCACCGCCTCGTCGTACCTCTCCAGCTGGACGAGGACCCCCGCCACGTCGGCCCGGCAGGCGACCGCCGCCGGATGCCCGCCGCTCACGCGCCGTTCGAGCGCGGCGAGCGTCGGACGCCCCAGGTCGAGGGCGGCCAGCGGTTCGCCGCCCAGCCTGCGGGCGATGATCAGGTTGGTCGCCGCGGCGAGCGTGAACGGATGCTCGGCGCCCAGCGTCGTGTGGTAGTTCGCGTGGTTCCGCTCGGCGATCTCCCGGCCCTCGTCGAAGGAGGGGTCGCCCTGCGTGCCGGCCAGCGCGAGCAGGTCGCAACTGAGGTTCGCCGCGCAGGCCAGCGTCTCCGGGTGCCGCTCGCCGTACCGGCGCCGGTACTGGTCGTACGTCGTCCGGGACAGGGCCTCGGCCGCCCGGAACTCGCCGAGCCGGCGACGGGTCACGGAGAGCGAGGCGTCGGTGCGCATCACCTCGGGCGAGTGCTCCCCGGACAGGGCGACGTAGTGCTGCCTGGTCTCCAGCAGCAGTTCGAGCGAGCCCTGGTAGTCGCCCATCTCGCGGCGGTCCAGGGCGGCACCGAGCGCGTAGCGCGAGCAGGCGGGGCTCCTGACCCCCAGCACCTGACGGGCCGTCTGGTACGCCTCCTCGGCGAGTGCCAGCGCCTCACGGGGGCGTCCGATGAGGTTCAGCGACACGCCGTAGTTGTTGATGGCGCGGAGCGTGTCCGGGTGGTCGTTCCCCACCGACCGGCGGTACCGGTCCAGGGTGTCCGCGTCGGACTCGCAGGCCTCCGCGTAGCGGCCCAGACCGTTCAGGTCGGCGCCGACGTTGCGGGCGGTGATGAGGGTGTGCGGGTGGGCGAGACCGAGCGCCGGGTGCTCGCGCTGCCTGCGCAGGGTGTCCGAGTCCAGTTCGAAGGCCTCGGCGTAACGGCCCATCGAGCGGAGCGGGTTGGCCAGCTGAGCCGCCAGACGCAGGGTGAGCGGGTCGTCGGCACCACGGTTCGCGGTCCACGCGTCCAGGGCCCGGCGCCCCAGACCGATCGCCGCCAGGTGGTCCTTGACCAGCCACAGGTTGCGGACCTGGCTCACCACCCACTCGCCGACCTGCGGGTCGACGCTCTCGATGGCTCCGGACGGTTCGAGGTGCGGGCGGAGCTCCGCGAAACGCTGGAGCGACGCAGGGTGGTCCTCCCCCTGCGAGGGCGAGGGGAGCGCGCTGGCCAGCACGAGGTGGGCCTGGCCGCGGGTACGCACCAGGGCTTCGGGGTCCACCGCCATCCACTCGCGGACCAGGGCCTGCAGGAGCCGGTGCACCTGCAGCGAGCGTCCCTCCAGGCGGGCGAGGGCGTACCTGCTCAGATCGCGGATGAGGTAGCCCATGATCATCGGGTCGCGGAGCGCGGAGTCGGACTGCGCCAGCTCGTTGCGCATGCCGTCGCTGTAGAGCAGGGAGTCCGCGATCGGCTCGGGTGAGAAGAACGAGCACAGTTCCAGCAGGCGGACCGCCGCGGGCCGCTCCGCGCGCAGCCGCTCCACGGACAGCCGCCAGACGGCGGGCAGTTGGGTCTGCCGCTCGAACTCCCCCGCGGGGCCGGCGCTCAGCACTTCACCGACGCGGCTGCGCACCTGTTCCAGGTAGGTGTCCACCGGCATCCCGGTCTCCCGGAGCCACGCCGCGGCGAGTTCCACGGCCATGGGCAGGTCGCCGAGTTCCTCGGCGATCCGGTCCGCGTCCTGACGGGTCAGGTTCTCCACGCGGCGCCGGAGCAGCGCGACGCTCTCCGCCCGCCGGAAGACGCCCACTTCGACGGTGGCGGGGCCGCTGTCGGACTCCCGCGCGGTGATGATGACGTGCCCCGGCCCGTTGGAGGGCAGGTAGTCCTCGAGCCGGCGGCCGCTCTGGCGGGTCTCCTCGTCGTTCGCCGCGTTGTCGTAGACCAGCAGCCACTTGCCCCGCCTGCCGCTCTCCAGCTCGGCCAGGGTCGCCATGGCCAGGTCCTCGGCGGTCTCGCCCTGGACGCCCAGCTGGACGCCCAGGTTCGCCAGGCTCTGCGGGATCAGGTCGGTCTGCTCCGCCGGGATCCAGTGCACCAGGTCGTACTGGGCACCGAAGCGGTGGACGTACTCCAGGGCGATCTGCGTCTTGCCCATGCCGCCGAGCCCGTAGAGGAAGAGGCGGTCCGCGGGGGTGTGCACGTCGTCCAGGGAGTCCTGGCCGAGGTCGTCCCAGAACTTGTCCAGCTCCTGGTCCCGGCCGGTGAACAGGTTGTACCGGGGCGGGGCCTTGAACGTCGAGGGGGCCTCGCCCGGGTACCGGGTGCGGCCCGCGACGGGCTCGTTGAGGGCCGGCACCCCGATGAGCGCGGTCACCCGCTCCAGCGCCGTCGCGGCCGTCATCCCGACCAGGGAGAACCCGGGGAGGCTCGCCAGCGCCGTCGGGGTCTGGAACTCGCGGGTCCGCAGGCCGAGGATCCTCGGACCGTCGCCGCGGCGGTCGGCGGCCTCGACCAGGGTGACCAGTTCCTCCGCGACGTTGGTGTTCACGAAGTCCGGTGACAGCAGCGCCAGGACGGTGTCCGCGGCGGTCGCGGGGACGGGCGCCATCGCGGTGGCGCTGCTGGGGCGCAGTGTCACCGTCACGCCCGCCGCCTTGAGCTGGTCGGCGATCCACTCGGCCCACAGCCGGTCGCGCAGGGCGTGGTCGATGCGGACCCGCGGGGTGGCCGCGCCGGCCACGGGCACCCGGTCGAACCGCTTGACCAGCGACGCCCGCTGCTCCTCCGCCATGTGCCCGATCGCGGTCACCTCGCCGCGCGTGATGACGGATGTGAGGCGTTCGTAGGCGGCGAGCAGCGTGCCCTGGTTGCGGATCGGGTCCTTCAGGGTCGCCAGGACCTCTTCGTAGGCGTAGTAGGGGCGGTAGGGGATCTCGATGTCACCCCAGTACCGGTCCGGGTCCGGGTGCGCGGATTCGTCGAGGAACTCCTGGAAGCGGCTGCGCGCGTGCTGCCGGGCGGTGTCCAGCCGGTCCTGCTCGGCGGGGTCGACGCGCATCGGGACCGGCAGGATCGTCACATGGGGGGCGAACCTGCGGACGTCGCGCGCGACGTTCGCGCCGCCGTCGACGGACTGGACGTTGAAGGTGAAGCAGTTCACCAGGACGTCGGGCAGCAGGAGCGTGGTGATGCCCGAGGTGTCGCTGAAGCCCGTGCGGCTGTCGATCAGCGCGTAGTCGTAGCCCGCCTGCATGTCCTCGCGCAGGGCGTGCAGGAACGCCTTCCCGTTCCGGTTCTCGTAGAAGCCGCGCCAGTCGTAGGTGTTGACGTTCTCGGAGTACTCCGGGGTGCGGCGGCCCGAGGAGACGAACTCGATGAAGCCGCCGCCGGGGAAGGAGCACTCCAGCGAGTGCGCGTGGCGGTCGACGCGTGCGTACGTCCGCAGTCCGTCCGTCAGGTGCGGGCTCATCCGCTCGAATTCGCGGACGAGGTCGATCACGCCCGGCGTGGAGCTCAGTTCGGGGTCCCGCAGGAAGGGGGCGAAGTAGCGGTGCAGACCCGGCGCCTCCAGGTCCCAGTCCATGACCAGGACCCGTTTGCCGTTCGTGGCCAGGATCCAGGCGACGTTCGCCATGGCCATGGTACGGCCCGTACCGCCCTTGAACGAGTAGAACGTCACTACGGTGCCGGGCCCCTGGGCGCCGGGACCGCCCGAGTCGTGCGTCATGAGGAAGACCTTCCGAGCAGGGGGAACGAGTCGAGGCCGCCTGTGGGCGTGGGCAGGCGCTGAGCGACCTGTGCGGACTTCATGGCGTCGTTCTGGGCGCGGACCAGGGCCTTGCGGAGCGCGGCGGTGAACTTCTCCTCGTCGGGCAGTCCCCAGCGCTCCAGTTCGGTGGCCTGGCCGCGCAGCGTGGGCAGCACCTCGTCGAGGGCGGCGTCCAGGTCCTCGGCGTGCTGCCACGACTGGGTGTCGTCCTGGTTGCGCGGTTCCAGCACGGCGGTGCCCTCGGGCACGGCCGCGTCGAGCGAGGTCAGCAGGCGCTGCTGCCGCTCCGCCTTGGCCGCCCAGGCGTCGACCAGCAGGACGACCAGTTCCTCCGGCCGCGGTCCTGAGCCCACCTGTTCCACGGTGCTCTCCTCGAGCGCCAGGACGTCGGGGGCGAGGTCCAGTTCCGCCGCCGTGTCGCAGAGCAGGGACGCCAGCTCACCGGGCCGCCCGGGCGCGTACGGGGACCAGTCGACGGGCGTGGTGCCGTAGTACTCGCGGGCGGTCCGTTCCCCCGGCAGGTCGTCGGCGGCCGCGGCGGCCACGACGAAGCTCACCGTCTGGTGTCCCGGGTACGGCGGGAGGGGCGGTGCGCCCTGTCGCCTGCCGGTGGCGTCGAAACCGGCGGCGTCCGGGAGGTGCTGCCCGAGGGCGGCCGCCACCCGGTCCGCGAGGGCCGCCACCACGAGCCGGTAGTCCTCGGCGTACCGGGCCTTCAGACGCAGGAGGTGGAGCAGTCCTTCACGGGCGTAGGCGGTCGAGTCGGCGGTCAGCGGCCCCTTCCGCCGGACGACGGGGGGCAGCGGCTCGGTGGCCGGCGCCCAGACCACCGGGATGATGGCGTCCGCGCTGCGTCCCGTCCGGGACCACAGCACCTCGGCCCGGTGTTCGAAGTAGGACCATTCGGTGGCACAGTAGGACTGGCCGAAATACGTCGGTGTGTAGAGCGCCACCATGGTGGTCGCACCGCGCATGCGCTCCACCGTGGCCTCGGGTGACCGGGGCGTGCCGCACACTCCGACCGACTCGGGCGACTCGCCGGTCCGGGCGGCGACCGCGTTGCGGAGGTCCCGGAATAAGGTCGCCGTCCACTCGTCGTCGACCCCGCGGATATGGCTCATGTAGAACCGGCTCATGGTGACTCCGTCGCGCATGTCGGGACGCCCCGCAACGAGCGCGGCAGCGGGGACGACTCGATAGGGGCCAACGGCTCGCCGTAGGCATCACTATTCGAGCAATAGCGGATAAATACCACATCCGGGCACCGCAGACGGGCGCGCATCGGGACCGTCACCCCTTCCTGATCAGGCTTTCCGCACCGTCCGTCGGGGAGCCTGCTCGGCGTGCCCGTGCGCTGCGGGGACAAGGGGGACGCACCCGGCGGGCGGCCCGGCCGGCCGCGGGGGCGGCGGGGCGCGCGGCCATCGGCGCGGTGCGCCGGAGGTTCATCCGGACGGGTACCCGCCATGGACCGTTCGGCCATCCCGGCGGACGGTGGAGGGGCGCTCATGACGCCCCTCCGATCAGAGCGCGGACGTCGGCGGTGACCCGGTCCCTGATGTGCTCGGTCAGCAGTTTGAGATCGGCGCAGTAGACGCTCGGATTGGCGAACCCGCTCGAGGGGCGGTAGCGGTGCGCCCGCAGCCCGCCCCCGCACAGCCGCACCACGTCGCAGGCCCGGCACTCCGGGGAGAGGGAGCTCAGCCCGCGGCCCTGCTCCCGCAGCAGCGGATGGTCGGCGGCGGTGTCGAAGTCGTCCGCGCCAATGTCCAGGCCCATGGCGGTGGCGCCTTCGTACGCCGCCTTGAGCGAGTCCGGCTGTTCGATCGACCCATCGGTGTCGACGACCACGAACGGCGGGCGGTCGAGCCCGACGGCTTCGGCCGTCGCCTTGCCGCCGAGCACCAGATCCATGATCGTCTCGAACATCCGGATCCGGGTCTCGCGGACCGGCGCCGCGTACCAGCGGTCGAAGACCGCGAGCAGCCACCGGCCGTAGGGCGCCGTCGCGGGGTCGTGGCCCGGCGGCGGGAACTCCCAGGTCGCGTGCGGGAGCAGCAGGTCGATGACCGGGGGCCGGTGGCTCAGCAGCGACTCGTAGACACCGAGGGGTTCATTGGCGAGGTCGACCGTACACAGCAGGCCGCCGTATAAGCCGGCGTTCTCCGCGCGCCGCAACAGCCCGATCCCCCTCTCGGCAGCAACGTGGCTGCTCTGCCCCCCACGTGTGCGCCGGTGGCGGTCGCTGGCGTCCCTGCCTCCGTCGAGGCTCACCCCCACGCGCACACCGTAGCGGCGGAACAGGTCCATCCAACCAGGGTTCAGCAGCGTCCCGTTGGTCTGTGCGGCAAATTCCACGGACGTGATTCCGTGCGCCGCCTCGCGCACCGATTGCAGCAGGTGCTCGACCCGCCGCCGTCCCGCCAGCAGGGGCTCACCACCGTGCAGGACGACTCGGACGGACGGCAGCCGATGGCGCTCGGCGTGCTCGGCTATCCGCGTGGCCAGTCGCTCGGCGAGGGCACGCGACAGCACGGCGGGCTTGCGCTGCCAACTGCTGTCGCGGAGTTCGTAGACGTAGCAGTACGAGCAGGCGAGGTTGCACAGGCCGTGCACCTTCACCACGAACTCGTGGATGGGCCGCGTCCCCTCCATCACCGACCTCCCGCCGGGCCCTCACCCCCGTCCCGGGGTCACAACGAGGAATCGAATCCGGTGTGCGGGTCGGGAACGTGCTCCGACCGGTCCTCCACGACGCGGAGCAGCGATTTCACCAGTGCGCACGGTGGGAGCGCGCGGAGGCGCTCCGGCTCGATGCGCAGGTGCATGACATCGCCGTGCGCGTCACGTGGTGCCGTTTCCATCGACCAATGCCCCCGGTACCCCTTGCCGCCCACGGTGGCTCGACCCTGCCGACGCGTGCGTGATCGGACGTGGCTGGAGCCCTCGGGTATCACCGCCGGCTCCCCCGTGCTGACTGCTGAAGTGTCCCTTCCAGGGAAGCACAGCGCCACGGACCAGGCCAGACCGCCTCCCGGACAGCTTCACGCCCTCCGGCGCGGCATCGAACGCCACGCCCGGAACGGAGGACCGGTCCGCCGTACGATGCGAGCCGGTCCTGTTCTCCGGCCGATGTCACCGCGTGCCACCGCCGCCGCGGCTCCCACCGCACCGGCATGCGGCCGGACCTGACGGTACGTCATCATCGTGCGGATCGCGGTACGTCCCGCCGGGCCCCGCACCCGCACCCGCACGGACCGGGGCGTTCCGGTCACTCTGTCCGGACGATCTTCGTCGTTTGTTCATCTGGGTGCCCGATTGCGCTGGTCCGGCGGCGAGATGATCGCCGTTCCGACCGTAGCGCAACGGAGAGACGATGCTCCCCAAGAGAACCTACGCCGCGCTCACGACCGCGGCTGTCGCTGCCGGCACGCTGGTGGCCGCGAGCCCCGCGAGTGCCCACCACCCGCACGTGACGCCGGCCTTCCAGCGCACCGCCACCTACCCGGTCTTCCAGAACCGCCCGGCGGGCGAGGACCCGGCCACGGCGACCGTCGCCGAGATCTCGGCGGTCAGCGAGGACGGCCGCACCCTGGTCTACACCGACGCCCTGGCGCGCCGGATCGGCTTCCTCGACATCGGCAGGCCGGGCAGCCCGCGCGGCCTCGGCACCCTGTCGCTGGCCGAGCTCGGCGACGCCGAGGACGAGCCCACTTCCGTGGCAGTGGTCGGCCGGTACGTGCTGGTCGTGGTCAACACCAGCAGCGGCTACTCCACCCCCTCCGGACGTCTCGACGTCATATCCCTGCGCGACCGCAAGCGGGTCACCAGCATCGATCTGGGCGGCCAGCCGGACTCCATCACCATCACCAAGGACAAGCGGTACGCCGCGATCGCGATCGAGAACGAGCGCGACGAGGAGGCGACCCCGCCCGGTGGCGAGGAGGGCGACCTGCCCCAGGCCCCGGCCGGCTTCGTGCAGATCGTCGACCTCAAGGGCACCTCGCCGCAGCACTGGCGCACCCGGGCCGTGCCGCTGACCCGGCCCGACGGTGGTGCGCTGCCCGTGCTGACCGCCGCCGGGATCGTGGAGCCCACCGACCCGGAGCCGGAGTACGTCGCCGTCAACGGCCGCAACCAACTGGTGGTGACGCTGCAGGAGAACAACGGGCTCGTCCTGGTGGACCTGCCGACGGGCCGGATCACCAAGGCCTTCAGCGCCGGCACGGCCACCGTGCACGGCATCGACACCGTCAAGGACGGCGTCATCGACCAGACCGGCTCGATCACCGACGTGCGGCGCGAGCCCGACGCCGTCAACTGGATCGACGACCGCTACTTCGCCACCGCCAACGAGGGCGACTGGAAGGGCGGCACGCGCGGCTGGACCGTCTTCGACAGCCGCACCGGCAAGGTCGTGTGGGACGCGGGCAACAGCTTCGAGCGCCTCGCCGTGCGCTACGGCCTGCACAACGAGGACCGCGCGGGCAAGAAGGGCACCGAGCCGGAGGGCGTGGTCGTCGCCACCTTCCACGGCGTGCGGTACGCCTTCGTCGGCTCCGAGCGCAGCAACTTCGTGGCGGTCTACGACGTCAGCCGGCCGACCGCCCCGGTCTTCCGCCAGATGCTGGCCACCACCAACGGCCCCGAGGGGCTGCTGCCGATCCCGTCGCGCGACCTGCTCGCGGTCTCCAGCGAGGAGGACGACGCCTCGGTCAACGTGCGGGCCTCGGTCAGCCTGTTCCAGCTGGGCAAGGGCACCCCGTCCTTCCCCGGCATCGTCTCGGCCCCGGACTCCACCGGCGCGCCGATCGGCTGGGGCGCGCTCGGCGCGCTGTCCGCCGTCCCCGGCCGGCCGCACGAGCTCTACACGGTCACCGACGCGGCGTACTCCGTCACCAAGATCATGACCATCGACACCTCGCGGAAGCCGGCGGTCATCACCCGGGCCCTGACCGTCAAGGACGCCGACGGCAAGCCGGTCGGCTACGACGCCGAGGGCATATACGCCCGTCCCCAGGGCGGCTTCTGGCTCGCCGTCGAGGGTGCGACCGGCGACGGCAACAAGCTGGTCCGGCTCGACCGCGACGGCGTGACCCGCCAGGTCGTCACGCTCCCGGCGGACGTCGCCGCGGGCCTGGCGAAGCAGGGCTTCGAGGGCGTCACCGCCACCACCGACGGCAACGGCCGCGAGGTCGTGTGGGCCACACTGCAGCGCGAGGTCAAGGGCGACCCGGCCGGGGTCGTCCGGATCGGCCGCTACGACGTCCGGTCGGGCACCTGGAGCTGGTTCGGCTACCGGATCGGCACCACGGACACCCCGGGCGACTGGATCGGCCTGTCCGAGATCACGGCGGTCGGCGACAAGCTCGCCCTGATCGAGCGGGACAAGCTGAACGGCCCGGCCGCGAAGATCAAGCGCGTGTGCACGGTCGACATGCCGAAGTCCGCCGCACCGTCGGGCCCGCTCCAGGTGCTCCCCAAGAAGCTCGCCCACGACGTGCTGCCGGACCTGCGGGCGACGAGCGGGTGGACCCAGGAGAAGCTCGAGGGGCTCAGCGTGGGCGGTGACGGCCACGTCTACGCCGTGACCGACAACGACGCCCTGGCCGACGCCACCGGCGAGACGGTCTTCCTGGACCTCGGTTCCGGCAAGAAGGTCTTCGGGCAGCGCTGATCCTCCGCGACGCCCTCCCCCGTACGGCCGCCGGTCCGCCGGCGGCCGTACGCGTCAGGCCCGTGCGGGCCCGGCCGGTCACGCCTCCGGACGGCGCGCGAGGAAGACGAACTCCCGGCCGGGCCGGTCCGGGGCGTCCCGCACCTCGTCGAGGTCGTACCCCTGCACGGTGAGCGCCGCCTCGACCTCCTCCCGCTCCCGGAACCGGAGGGTGGAGGTCGAAGTCAGCACCTCCCGGCCGGCGGCCAGGACGTAGGTCCAGCGGAAGGTCACCAGCGGCCCGCTGACGTCGAGCAGGTCGACCCAGTGCTCCACCGGTCCTGTGCCCGGCACGTCCACCACCCGGTGCGACGCCTCGCGGTTCCAGCCCTCCCATGCGCGCTTCGCCGGGTCCCGGGTCTCGAACACCAGGCGGCCGCCCGGCCGCAGCGCCTCGTACGCCCCCCGCAGGGTGTCCCGCCACACCCCGGGGTCGTCGATCGCCTGGGCGACGTTGGCCGTCATCGTCGCCAGGTCCACGCGCAGCGGCGGCAGCGCCGTCGCGTCACCGCGGATCCACCGGACCCGCTCACCCCCCGGCTTGGCCCGGGCGACGTCGAGGGCCGCCCCGGCCGGGTCGACGGCGACGACCTCGATGCCGAGGCCGGCCAGGCGCAGGGCGAACACCCCCGTTCCGCAGCCGATGTCCAGGACCCGGCGCGCGTCGCACTCCCGCACCAACGCGGTGTACGCGTCGAGGTCGCCGCGGCCGGGGTTGTCGAGGGCGTCGTACAGCGCGGCGAGCCGCGGGTCCCGGAATTCCTCGTCAGCCATGGGGCGACGCTACCCGCGGTGGGACCCGCGTCACATCCGTGCCCGTGTCACGTTTCCGCCGGCCCGTCCGTCATGGCTGCGTAACCGTCACCACGCAAGAGGAGCCCACCATGGAAGCCCGCGTGAACCTGTTCGGCAACGACCTCGCGCTCAGGTTCTTCAAGCACCTCAACTCGGCGGGCAAGCTGCCCGCGGAGTCGGGACTGCCGGCCGCGACCCAGGAGCTGGTGAAGATCCGCGCCAGCCAGATCAACGGCTGTGCCTTCTGCGCCGACATGCACACCAAGGAGGCCGCCGCGGCCGGTGAGACCTCGGTGCGCCTGAACCTCGTCGCGACCTGGCGCGAGGCCACGGTCTTCTCCGAGGCCGAGCGCGCCGCCCTGGAACTCACCGAGCAGGGCACGCGCATCGCGGACGCCGCCGGCGGCGTCACGGACGAGGTCTGGGCGAACGCCGTCAAGCACTACGACGAGGACCAGCTCGTCGCCCTGATCGGCCTCATCGCCGTCATCAACGCCTACAACCGCGTCAACGTCATCAACCGCCAGCCCGCGGGCGACTACCGGCCCGGCCAGTTCGGCTGAGGGCGGGCGCCCCGGCCCGTGCCGATGGGCCGGGGCGCCGCTGCACCCTCCGGACGATCCCAAGTGCCGCTGCCACGGGCCGCGGACGCCGGGTTGTAGCGTGATGCGGCATGAGGACCAGTTCGCCGCTCTCCGCGGTCCCCCGGCTGGCAGGCGCGATCGTCGTCGGAGCGCTGACCGGCGTGGTCGTCGGTGTCCTGACGGACGCGTCGCTGGGCGTCCTCGCCGGGATCGCGGCGACGGAGACGGTCTTCGTCGTGACGGGCTGGTTCGTGCTGTGGCCGATGGACGCGACCGCCACCCACCGCAACGCCCGGCGGGAGGACTTCCGGCCCGTCGTCGAGGAGCTGGTCGTCGTCGCCGCGGCCCTGTGCGGGCTGCTGGCCATCGTCGTCCTGCTCCTGCGCGGCGGCACCGACAGGGATCACGCCGCGGCGGCGACCGCGCTGGGCGGGGTGTTCATGGCCTGGGCGGCGCTCCACCTGATGTACGCCGCGCGCTACGGGTACCTCTACTACGCGGCCGCGGCGGGCGGGATCGACTTCAACTCCCCGCACCCGCCGACGTACCGGGACTTCTTCTACTTCAGCTACAACCTGGGCATGACCTACCAGGTCTCCGACACGGACGTCTCGAGCCCGGCGATCCGTGCGACGGTGCTGCGGCACTCGCTGCTGTCGTACGTCTTCGGCACCAGCATCCTGGCCACGACGATCAACCTGGTCGCCGGGATGGTCACCGGCTGAGGGCCGACCGGCCGCGCGTCTTATATCCCGAGTCGAAAATTCCTGTCAAGTCCCGAATTGCAGCGACATGACGCCGGGCGCCGTACCCGGCTTACTGGAGACATCGGGTTCCACCCCCCAGGGGCGGCCCACCGGACACCACCGGAACCCCCTCCACCCCCGCTCACGAAGGACAACGACCATGGCCCCCACCCTCCGCACCAAGCGCCTCGTCACCCTCACCGCCGCGGCCACCCTGGCCGCGGGAGGGGCGCTGCTCCCCACCACCGCGTTCGCCGCCACCGCGCCGGCCGAGTCGCACGCGGCCACCGCGAAGGAGTCCGGCCGGGGCGGCGGTCACGGCGGAGGCCGGGGCCACGACGACGGGGGCTGGGGGCACGGCGGCTGGAACCAGGGCGGCAACCGCCCGAACGCCAATGGCAACGGCAGCATCATCATCGTCGTCGGCGACAACAACTCCACCAACATCAACAACGGCACCGTCAACAACGGGGTGATCTTCGACTGAGCGTCACGTACGTCCCGCCGACCCGAAACCACCAGCACCTCCGGCCACCGGGGGTGCTGTTCCCGTCCCCGTGCGCGGACAGGCGCCGGCCGGGCCCGCGGGTCACTCCTCGGTGCAGAGCTCGTCGCCCGGCGAGGTGCGCACCCGGGCCAGGAGGCCGCGGAGCGCCGTGACCTCCTCCGGGGACAAGTCCCCGAAGAGCCCCCGCTCGACCTCTTCCACCGCCGCCTGGGCCTCGGCCAGCACGCCGCGCCCCCGGTCCGTGATGGCGACGATGTGCCGACGGCGGTCGGACGGGTCGCGACGGCGCTCGACGAGCTCCGCGGACTCGAGGTCGTTGAGGATCGCGACCATGATGCTGGGATCCACCTCGAGCGCCGCGACGAGACCCTGCTGGCCCATGGATCCGCACCCGCCGAGCAGCATCAGCGTGGCTCCCGCCCGCGGTGTGAGGCCGCAGGAGGCGAAGGCGCGCTGGACGCGGCCGTTCGCGATGGCGCCGTGCCGGGCCAGCAGGAAACCGAGCTGCTCCAGCGGGTCGCCGCCGGCAGCACCCTCAACCGCGATCTCGTTCACTGCCATGCCTGCATCATAGCGCGCCGCCAACCATCGTGATCGATGGGTAATCCATGACCTTCAACGATTTCGGGACCACGACCCGCTACGGCCCCACCACGACCCCTACGGACGAGTTCGCCCCAAGCGGTCGTTTGTGCCGCGTTATTCCACTTCCCCTGATTCCTTGCGCGAGGCGATGGTCACACCCCATAAATGATTGACCCTCCTCAATCATCTGTTAGGTTCCATTCACCAGCGATCCACAGGGACGCCGGCCCCGCGGAACCAGCGCCTGCGAACCAGGCGCCCCGCCCCGGCAACACCACGGAATCGCCCCCGCACGACGGGGACCGGCCCACCCGGCCGGACCGTCGTCCGACGCCCCGCACACCGGGGCACAGCAAGGAGACACCAGTCATGAACAAGTGGACGCGCATCATCGCCACCTCCACCGCCTCGGTGGCACTCGCCGGCACCGCCCTGCTCGGAGCCACGGGTTCCGCCTCCGCCGCCCCCCGGCCCATCGGCCAGGACCGGCAGGCCGTGAGCGTCAGCAGCACGGCGTGGGACAGGTCCGCCGACCGCGCCGGGAACGACGACCGGCGCTGGAACGACGAGGTCACCCGCCACCACTACGACTACGGCCACCACCAGGTGCAGTACTGGTACGGGTACGACGGCAAGCTCTACCGCTACGACGGCCACCGCCTGGCCCGCTGGTCCCACGGTCACTGGGTGACCGTCTGGCAGTCGTACGGCCACGGGCCCGTCCGCTGAGGCGCGACCGGATCCGGCACACCCCGCCGGGCCACGCACGCCCCGCCGACAGGCAGGAAGCCACTCCGGTGCCGAGCCGCCCCGTCCTCGCACGGCCCGGCACCGGCACCGGCCCCCGCCTCTCCCCCACCCGTGCCGCCACCGGCACACCGAAAGACCCGGAGAACACCATGCCCATCCCGACGACGAAGTCCGGCGGCCTGCTCAACAACGCCTTCGTGGCGGTACGGCGCCTGCAGCCCCCGGCCACCGCCTCCGGTACCGGACGGCACCGCGGCCGGCCCGCCGGTGAGCGCATCACCTCCATCGGCGTCCGGGGCATGGGCGCCCACCGCCGCCCGCTCGACACCCCCGGCTCCGGCGACACGGCCGCCCAGGCCTGAACACCGCCTGCGCCGTCCCGCCCCCGACCTCACCGACCCGTGCCTGCGCCTGCGCCGGGTCGCCATCGGAGGGAACAACCAACTCCGCTGCCCCGGAGATGAGTTGGCCGCGCGTCCGCCGCGCACACCGCGCGCCCCGGCACCCCTCCGTGGAAAACCGCCCCGGCTCCCCGTCCTGACTCCTCCGGACCGGGGAGCCTTCGGCGTGCCGCCGCACACGCGCCGTCGACCCCGGCCGGACGGCGCTGCGGCGCGCCATGGCGCCCCTGCGACGGCGGCGGCAGGCCGCCCCCTTCGCGGCTCGACCCCCTTGCCACCGGCGGCAGTTCGCCGCTCCACACCCAGGAACTTACCAAAAGTTAGCGGCTAATCCCCTCTTTGGCCCGCGGGACCCGGGTGCACCACGGTGGAGCCGTGGGACCCGCACCTCGCATCCCCCGGCGACGCGGGCCACCGGGCTCCCCGGCGCCATGACGCCGGGGAGCCGCCCCACGGGGACACGCACACGTCTGACGCACCTGGAACTCACATGGCAACCCTGCTGCACCTCGACTCCTCCCTCCACCCGGGCTCCGGCTCCCGCTCCCGCACCGTCGCGCTGACCTTCCGCGACGCATGGCAGGAGCAGCACCCGGACGGCACCGTCGTCTACCGCGACCTCGCCGCGGACCCGCTCCCCCACCTCGACGTGCACGGCTTCTCCGCCGCCTTCGTCGACGCCCCGTCGCACAATCCCGAACAGGCGGCGGCCTTCGCGGGCCGTCTGGCCCTGATCGAGGAACTGGAGAAGGCCGACGCCGTGCTCCTCGGCGCCCCGATGTACAACTTCACGATCCCGTCGACGCTCAAGAGCTGGATCGACCACGTGCTCATGGTCGGCCGCACGACCGGTGACACCTCCAGCGTGAAGGGCGTGCCGGTGACCGTCATCGCCAGCCGCGGCGGCTCCTACGCTCCGGGCACCCCGCGGGAGTCCTCCGAGTACGTCCAGAACTACCTGCGGTCCATACTCGGCGAGTACATGGGCCTGGACCTGGACTTCATCGTCCCCGAACTGACCGCGGCGGCGTCGAACCCCGCCATGGCCGAGCTCGTCCCGCTGGCCGAGGCCTCGTGGACCCGGGCGCTGGAGGACGCGGCCACCAAGGGCAAGGAAGTCGCGCAGCGCGTAGCAGCCGCCTGACCGCGGGCCGTGTCCTGCCCGCACCGGGCAGGACACGGCTTCCCCCGTTCCCTGCCTGGTACCGGGAGGCATGGGAACAGCGTTCCGTGGCCGGCGCGGCCGCGATGACGCAGCCTTGGCCGTGTCCGGCACACCTCGCACGGCCGCCCGCCGCGGTCACCCCCGCCCCGTTCGGAAGACGCTCATGAGCACCCAGACGACCACCCATCGCCACGCCGCCGTTCCCCACGACCCCGCCGGCCCCGACGCCGCCTCCGGCCCGCAGGAGTCCGGCATCGACGGTCTGGCGCACCTGGTCGACGACCTCGCGCACGCGATGGCGACGACACCGGAGGCCCTCCTCGCCGGCATGTCGGACGACGTGCTGAACGCCCTCTTCCTCCTGCACGTCCAGGAGGGACCCGGCCGGATCCCACGCCCCGGCGGCCCCGGGGAGCCCGAGCGGAACCGGACCACCACGGAGTAAGGCCTGCCTCGCCTGCCAGCTTTGCTCCATAAATGTACATTTACATCGTGAACGACCGATTGGCGCTCCTCGCCGATGTGGAGAAGGGCATCGGTGAGGGCGAGGTGCTCCGGCTCGCGCTGCAGCACGCGGTCGCCGAGCTGGACGGGCTGGGCGGCACGGTCCACCTGTGCGGGCCGATGTCGGCGCTGCGCCTGGTGTCCACGGTCGGGCTGTCACCGGGGTACGTACGCCCCTGGGAGATCATCGACCAGGAGAGCCCGGCGGTCCCGGCGCGCGCCGTGCGCCGGCGCGGCCGCGTGTGGGCGGCGGACGGATCGGCCGGCGCGGGCCGGCCCGGGACGGCGAAGGGATGGCCCGGCACCGGGCTGGCCTCCGTGGCCCTGTCCGACGGGGTGAGCTCGGTGGGGTCGCTGACCGTCGTCACCGGCTCGGCCGGGGAGCCCACCGAGGAGCAGTGGCGGTTCCTCGAGGCGGTGACCGCCTGGGCCCAGGAACGCGTGGACCAGGCGCCGCCCCCGACCCGCCCCACGCACGAGGAACCCAGCGGCAGCCGGCTGCGGCAGGCGCTGAAGGCCGTCGAGGTGGGCACGTGGGACTGGAACATCCGCACCGGCGAACTCGCCTGGGACGACGCGGCCATGGCCGTCTACGGCACCGACCCCTCCGACTTCGTGCCCCGGGTGGAGAGCTGGATGAAGGTCGTCCACCCCGACGACCTGCGGTGGACACTCGCCACCGCCGAGAGGGCGATCCGGGACCGGGGCGTGTTCGAGGCCGAGTACCGGGTGCGCCGCCCCGACGGCAGCTACGGGTGGACCGAGACCCGCGCCAAGGTGGTCCTGGACGACAGGGGCGAGCCGTACCGGATGATCGGCACGGCGTGGGAGAGCAACGAGTCGCGGTCCGCGCGTGACGCGCTGAGCCGCGCCCTGCGGTACATGAGCGACGGCTTCCTCTCCGCGGACGAGGACTGGCGCATCACCTTCGTCAACCTGGAGGCCGAGGACGTGCTCGGCTCCTCCGAGGAGGAGCTGTTCGGCCGGGTGCTCTGGACGCTGCCGTCGCTGCGGCAGATCCCCGGCCTGGAGTCGCGCTGCCGGGAGGCAGCCGCCAAAGCGGCGCCCACGAGCTTCGACGTACGGATGCCGGACACGGGCTCCTGCTACCAGGTCCGGCTGGTCCCGCTGCCCGACGGGGTGACGCTCTACTTCACCGACGTCACCGACCGGCGCAGGCACGAGGCCGAGCGCGCCGCCTCCGAGCGGGCGGCGGGCGAACGCGCGACCCGGATCGCCGAACTGACCGCGGCCCTCGCCAAGGCGACGACCTCGCGCGACGTGGTGGACGCCGTCGCCCAGCGGGTCCTGCCGCCGTTCGGCGCCACCGGGCTGCTGGTGCAGGCGCTCGAGGACGGCAGGGCCTACAACGTGGGGTCCGTCGGCTACCCGCAGGCCTTCCTCGACAACCTCCACGGCCGCCCCCGGGGCGCCAGGGACCCGGTGTGGGACGCCATCTCGACCAGCGGACCGGTGTTCGTCTCCTCGGCCGAGGAGTACGCGGCGCGGTACCCGGCCATGGCCGACCGCCCGCACCTGACCGGGAAGGGGTCCTGGGCCTTCCTGCCGCTGACCGCCTCCGGGCTCACCTTCGGCGTCTGCGTGGTCGCCTTCGACCAGCCGCGGCGCCTGACGGACGAGGAGCGCACCCTGCTGAGCGCCATCAGCGCGCTGGTGGCCCACGCCCTGGAACGCGCGCGGCTGTACGACGCCGAGCACACCCGCTCCCGGGAACTGCAGAGCGCGCTGCTCCCCCAGGAACTGCCCGGGCTGCCGTCGTGCACCCTCGCCGCCCGCTACCTGCCGACCGAGCAGGGCGCGGACGTCGGCGGCGACTGGTACGACGTGATCCCGCTGTCCGCCGGCCGGGTCGCCTTCGTCATCGGCGACGTGATGGGCCACGGCCTGTCCGAGGCGGTCACCATGGGACGCCTGCGCACGGCCGTCCACACGCTGGCCGGTCTCGAACTGCCCCCCGACGAGATCATGGGGCACCTCAACGACATCGTCGGCGGACTCGGCGCCGACTCGTACGCCACCTGCCTCTACGTGCTCTACGACTCGACCACCGGCACCTGTTCGGTCACACGCGCCGGGCACCCCCCGCCCGCGGTCGTCCATCCCGACGGGACCGTGCGCTTCCCGAAGGCGGCGCCGAACCCGCCCCTGGGGGCCGCGGAGCAGCCGTTCGAGAGCGTCGAGCTGCAGGTCCCCCGGGAGAGCCTGCTCGTGCTGTTCACCGACGGGCTGGTCGAGTCCTCCGAGCGCGAGATCGACGAGGGCCTGGGCGACCTGGCGCGCCTGCTGACCGACGCGGACGGCGAGGACCTGGGGGCGCTCTGCGACGCCCTCATCTCCGGGCTGCTCCCCGTCGGGCGGACCACCAGCGACGACATCGCGCTCCTCGTCGCCCGCGTCCACGCGCTCGCTCCCGAGCGGATCGCCTGCTGGCCGCTCCCCGAGGACCCGCGGGCGGCGGGGATGGCCCGCGGACATGTGCGGGAGCAGTTGTCCGCGTGGGGTCTGGAGGAGCTGACGCCGACGACGGAGCTGCTCGCCAGCGAGCTGGTGGGGAACGTCGTCCGCCACGGGAAGGGCCCGATGACGCTACGGCTGCTGCGGGACATCGACCTGGTCTGCGAGGTCTCCGACGACAGCCTGACGATGCCCCGCATCCGCCACGCCTCCGAGACGGACGAGGGGGGCCGGGGCCTCCAGCTCGTCGCCTCCCTGTCCCAGCGGTGGGGCACCCGCTACACCCCGAACGGCAAGTGCATCTGGACGGCGCAGCAGCTGCCCGACCCCGACGCCTGCCTGCCGCTCCCGGAGCCGTTCGACGTGGACGCCGTTCCGCCCCTCGACTGACCGGCCGGGCAACTTCCCTCGTGGGCAGGGGTGTTGGCGGGCCGGCGGCCGTCCGGCCCCGCGGGGCATGGCGTGACACGTCTGTGACAGTCGGCGGACGGGGTCATGACGTCGCAGCGCGAAGGTGGTTTATAGAGGGCAAAACGCCCTAATCGGACATCGACCTCCTGCTTCCGAGGGCGTGAGCAGGGACCGCAGCCGCCGAACCGCCGAAGGACACCCCATGAGCTCCGCACCCGCCACGCCCCAGGCCGACGCCAGCCCCGACGCCGACACCGCCGAGACCAGCGGCGACGTCCCCGAACTCGCCCCCCGCGAACGCGAGACCCTCCGCCACATCGCCGCGGGCCGCACCTACCTCCAGACCGCCCGCCACATGGGACTGTCCAAGCACACCGTCGACGCCTACCTCCGCCGCATCCGCGCCAAGCTCGGCATCTACAGCACCGCCGAACTCACCCGCACCGCCATCGCCCTCGGACTGTGACCGCGGCGGTCCCGGCCGTCGCAGGGATCAGGAGCGGCCGAAGCCGTTGAGGAACGTGTCCACCACGAGGTCGGCCGCCCGCGGGGGCTCCACGTCGGGAAAGCGGTGGGCGACGGTGTCCACCAGTTGGTCGAGGACCGCCCTCACCCACTCCGGGGAGGCGTCGGGGCGCAGATGACCCTCCTCCGCGGCGCGCCGCAGGAAGGCGTCCAGCCGCGCGCTCTGCTCCGCACGCCGGCGGTCGGCCTCGGGGTCCTGCCGCATCATGCGGCGCGTGTCGACGGGCCACTCGCGGCTGACGGGGACGATCCCCTCCACGTAGCGGTGGAGGGCCACACCGACGGGCGCCTCCATGAGCCGCGCCTCGTCGAGGACGCGCTCGGCGGAGTCGAGTTTCGCGTGGAAGACGGCGTTGAGCAGGGCTTCGCGCGTGGCGAAGCGGCGGTGGACGGTCGTCCGGTCCACCCCCGCCGCAGTGGCGATGGCCGACATCGAGGTGCCGGGGTCCTCGGCCAGCAGCCGGGCCCCGGTGCGCAGGACCACGGCGAGGTTACGTGCGGCGTCGGCTCTCATGATGGCGTCATGGTATCAGCGAGTCGCAGTTAGACGTACATCACCATCACACCCGCTGCATCGGGCACGCATAGTGCTACATTGGTGTTGCAGTTAATCGAAGAGCTTCGACAGTGACCTCGGATCCGCCCCTCGGCCCGAGAGCGCTCGTCGCAGGACAGGAGGAACGTTCCATGACACGTACGTGGCTGATCACCGGTGGTTCCCAGGGCCTCGGGAAGGCCCTCGCGGTCGCGGCGCTGGAGGCGGGCGACCGGGTCGTGGTGACCTCGCGCAAACCGGAGGCGCTGGCGGAGCTGGCGGCGGCACACCCCGAGCGGTTCCAGAGCCTCGCGCTGGACGTCACCTCGCCCGCGGAGGCCCGGCAGGTGGTCGCGGCGGTGGTCGATCGCTTCGGCGGCCTCGACGTCGTGGTCAACAACGCGGGCTACGCGACCAACGGCTCGGTGGAGGACTTCCCGGAGGACGAGTTCCGGGCCCAGATCGAGGCGAACCTCTTCGGGGTCGTCAACGTGACGCGGGCGGCGCTGCCCGTCCTGCGCGGCCGGCGTTCCGGGCACTTCGTGCAGATCTCGTCCATCGGCGGCCGGGTCGGCGGCACGCCCGGCCTCAGTGCGTACCAGACCGCCAAGTTCGCGGTCGCGGGCTTCTCCGAGGTCCTGGCGAACGAGGTGGCCCCGCTCGGCATCAAGGTGACCATCGTGGAGCCGGGCGGCATCCGCACCGGCTGGGCCGCCGGCGCCGCGCTGACCTCGGGCCCGATCGGTGCCGACTACCAGCAGACCGTCGGGCAGTGGCAGGAGCGGTTCGCGGCCTACAGCGGCAACGAGCCCGGCGACCCGGCCCGCATGGCCCGGGCGATCGTCGACGTCGTCGGCGCCGAGGAGCCCCCGCGCCGCCTGCTGCTCGGCAGCGACGCGCTGGAGATCGCACTGGACGCGGAGGAGGCACGTCTGACGGAGGCCAGGACGTGGGCGCACCTCAGCCGCTCCACGGACCACCCGGTCGCTCCCGCCTCCGCGTGACCCCGCACCCGCCTGCCCCCGCCCCGGCTTTGCCCTTGCCCTTGCCTTGCCCCCGCAACTGGAAGAAGTGACTGATGACCCTTCGCGACAGGCTCTTCATCGGCGGCTCCTGGGTGACCCCCAGCGACCCTGACCTCCTCCTCGAGATCCGCTCCCCCCACGACCAGTCCCTCCTCGGCCGGGTGGCCCAGGCGTCCGATGCGGACGTGGACGCGGCCGTCGCCGCGGCGCGTGAGGCCTTCGACAACGGGCCGTGGCCGCGCACCGACCCCAAGGAGCGGCAGGAGGTGATCCGCCGGGTCAACGCGCTGCGCGAGGCCCGTGCCGACGAGATCGCCGCGACCATATCCGCCGAGAACGGTTCGGCGGGCTGGTTCACCAAGGCCGGTCAGCCGTTCCTGACCCGCCAGGTCGACGCCTACCTCAAGGCCGCCGCCGAACTCGGCTGGGAGGAGGTCCTCGAACCCTCCGACCCCTCGGTGGCCTTCGACACCGTGGTCAGGCGCGAGGCGATCGGCGTGGTCGCCGCGGTCATCCCGTGGAACTCGCCCTTCTCCGCGGCCACGGCCAAGCTGACCCCGGCCCTGCTGGCCGGCAACACCGTGGTCCTGAAGGTCTCCCCGGAGAACTCGCTGAGCATGATGCTGCTGGCGGACCTCTTCCACGAGGCGGGCCTCCCCGAGGGCGTGCTCAGCGTCCTCCCGGCGGA
Source organism: Streptomyces sp. NPDC059718 (assembly GCF_042733315.1). Classification (NCBI taxonomy): domain Bacteria; kingdom Bacillati; phylum Actinomycetota; class Actinomycetes; order Kitasatosporales; family Streptomycetaceae; genus Streptomyces; species Streptomyces sp. NPDC059718. The sequence continues at coordinate 1,283 of NZ_JBHWGA010000027.1, read as the reverse complement.
CCGGGAGACCAGCGAGCACCTCGTCTCGCACCCGGACGTCGACAAGATCGCCTTCACCGGCTCGACCCGCGCCGGACGGCGCATCGCCTCGATCGCCGGCGAGCAGCTCAAGCGGGTCAGCCTCGAACTGGGCGGCAAGTCCGCGGCCGTGATCCTCGACGACGCCGACCTCCCCGCCGTGATGCAGGGGCTGCGCTTCGGCTCCCTGGCGAACAACGGCGAGGCCTGCATCCTGCAGACCCGGATCCTGGCGCCGCGCAGCCGCTACGAGGAGGTCGTCACGGCCCTGAAGGAGATGGTGGAGTCGCTGAAGGTCGGCGACCCCTCCGAGCCGGACACCTTCATCGGCCCCATGATCCGCCGTGACCAGCAGCAGCGCGTGATCGACTACATCAAGCTGGGCGTCGAGGAGGGCGCCCGCCTGGTGACCGGCGGGCCCGAGGTGCCGCGGGGGCTGGAGGAGGGCAACTACGTCACCCCCACCGTCTTCGCCGACGTCGACAACGGCATGCGCATCGCCCGGGAGGAGATCTTCGGCCCCGTGCTGGTCGTGATCGCCTACGACGACGAGGACGACGCGGTGCGGATCGCCAACGACTCCGACTACGGCCTGTCGGGGGGCGTCTGGACCACGAGCCCCGAGCGTGCGCTGGCGGTCGCCCGCCGGCTGCGCACCGGGACCGTCACCCTGAACGGCTCCCCGATGAGCTTCGACGGCCCGTTCGGCGGCTACAAGGCCAGCGGCATCGGCCGCGAGTACGGGTCGGTGGGCCTGACCGGCTACGTCGAGCACAAGACGATCACCCGTCGGCGGTGACCACGGACGGGCCGGGCCCGGGAGGTGTGTGGGGCGCCCCGGGCCCGGCGGTCACCGGTCGCGGCGGCCCGGGTGGGGGTCAGGAGTCGTCGGCGTGGAGGTTCTTGACCTTGATCCAGTCACGGCTGCGGCGACCCGGAAGGTACGTGCTGGTCAGCCGCTTCGCCACCACACCGTCGTACCCCTCCTGACGGATGTAGTGCAACGCCTCACTCGCCATCGCCGGCCAGTACGGCGGCACCACCACATGCGGCCCCGACACCCCCAGATCATCCAGCAACGCCCGCCGCGCCGTGTACGGCGCATGCAACACCGGCTCCCCCAAGTGCAGGATGTCGTACACCACCAACTGCGCCGGCATCGCCTCCGCCGCCTCCGCCACCGCCGCCGGATGCCGCAGACTCATCCGCCGCTGCAACCGCTCCACCGACACCCCACCATGCTTCCCCAACGCCACGATCTCCCC